>CAYXUO010000001.1:0-45209 GCA_964468335.1 uncultured Chryseobacterium sp.
AAAATCATCAAAACTATCTTCGAAATTCTTATTATCAGCTTCATCCTCCATCAGAGTCATTCCGCCAACAATAAGACCTCTAATTTTGTTGAAAACGCCTGCGAGTTCCAGCGCCATCAGCATTCGGTCCAGTGCATAGTATTTTTCGCCGATTTCCTCAATAAAAAGGATTTTATCTTCAAAATCAAACGAAAAAGGAGTCCCCAACAATGCGTATATGAGGGCTAAATTACCTCCTACCAAAACAGCTTCAGCTTTGCCAGGCCTGTTATAGCGGTTTGGTTCAATTGTATAATTGGGAATCCTTCCCTGCAGAATATCAAAGGTTAACGTATAACCTGATTCCGAAACGCCAAAGCCGGAGGTCTTGATGGTCTGAGCGTGTATGGAAGCTATTCCGCTCTGCAACAGCAAACTTTGAATAACCGTATTATCAGAATAGCCAATATACCATTTTGGCTTTTTGAGGAAATTCGCAAGATCAATATGCTTCAATAAATGCTGGCAGCCATAGCCGCCACGCGAGGTCCATACCGCTGAAATATCTTCGCTGTTCAGTGCCCAGTTGATGTCGGCAATGCGTTGTTGTTCGGTACCAGCATATTGGTATCCGTAAGTATGGGAGGAATAGAGATTTTTTCCCATAACAACCTCAAAACCATTATCTTCAATCAAAGAAAGGCCATCTGTTAACTGCTCTTTCCGGACTGCACCGGCAGGGGAAATAACGGCTATCCGATCGCCTTTCTTTAAAGAAGGTGGAAATATGATTTTATTCATGGATAAGCGGTTTTTGTTCTTTATTCTCAGCTTCCTCCAACTGCTTATCGAACTGATTAAACATTTTAAAACTTTGCAAAAAAATTAAGATGCTGAATCCAATCAGAATAAAACCAACGCCCCGCCTGATCTGGTTGGCAAGGCGCTGCGTGAGTTTATTATGGAACTGCTTAGCCAGCGTAATCTTCAGAAAATCAATAGCAAGGTAGGTTCCGATCACTAAAGTCATATAAAGCAAAAAATCATTCAGGTCCGGATACGCATTGCGCACTGATATGACGGTAACCAGCCAAAACAGAACTACACCGATATTCAGAATATTGAAAAAGAAACCGTTTAGGAAGGTTTTGACATAGTTCTGGCTGATCATTTTCTCTTCTCCCGCGAGATGCATCTTGGTTCGGGAAACGATCATATATACCGCATAGATCAGTATAATGAAAGCCGTAATCCGGTAAAAACCGGGATGTTTATCAATAATCTCCACCAGATCACCGCTGGCATAGTATGCCGCGGCAATACATATGACGTCAGCAACCAGAACACCTAAATCCAGCGCGAGTGCGTGCCGGGGACCCCGTGAAAAGCTGGTTTCAATAAGTAGGAAAAATATAGGCCCGATAAATACGAGACTCAACATTATTCCCAGGCCTACTGCTGATAATATAAGTTCTACCATTCTACTCCTCAGTTTGGAAACAGTAGTTTTAATCTACAATTTTAAAATCAAGCTGTTTTGCAATTAAATTGGCTTTCATGACTTTAATATTAACGGTATCACCCAACTGGAACTGCTTACCGTGGCGTGAGCCCTTCACAGCATGTGTATTCGCATCAAATGAATAGCTGTCGTCCGTCAGGTCGCGCAGTTTGATGAGACCTTCGGCCCCGTTTTCGGGAATCTGCACCCAGAAACCGAATTCGGCTACACCCGAAATAACTCCTTCAAACGTTTCTCCAAGATGTTTCTCCATAAATTTCACCTGCATGAACTTTATACTGTCGCGCTCGGCATCGGCAGCCAGCCGTTCCATAGCGGAACAGTGTTTTGCTTTTTCCTCCACCTCATTTTTATTTGGCGATTTTCCACCATCGAGGTAATGCTGCAGGATTCTGTGCGCAATCAGGTCAGGATAACGGCGGATCGGGGAAGTAAAGTGTGAATAGTACTCGAATCCAAGACCATAATGCCCGATAGGATTTGTGGAATAAACCGCTTTACTCATAGACCTCATGGCCAGGGTTTCAATCATATTCTCTTCGGGCTTACCTTTCACTTTCTGTAAAAGAGAATTCATACTTTCCGTAACCTTTTTTGTATTGGCCAAATCCATCTTGTAACCAAAAGTAGAAACGAAATCACGCAGCGCCTCCAGTTTGGTAGGATTGGGATCGTCGTGGATACGGTAGATGAAAGTATTGTTAGTAGGGGTACCTTTCCTGTTCAGCGATACAAATTCGGAAACTTTTCTGTTAGCAAGCAGCATAAATTCCTCAATCAGGTGATTGGAATCCTTGCTTGTCTTGAAGTACACACCAATGGGCTCATTGTTTTCGTCCAGATTGAAGCGCACTTCACTTCTGTCGAAAGTAATGGCACCGTCATTAATTCTCTTTTCTCTCAGGATTTTCGCCAGTCTGTTAAAGGTCAGAATCTCTTCTACAAGATCACCTTCGCCGGTTTCAATGCGCTCCTGGGCTTCTTCGTAAGTGAATCTTCTGTCTGAATGTGTTACTGTGCGGCCAAACCACTGCTTTTTTATTTCAGCCTTATCATCCATTTCGAAAACGGCAGAGAAGGTATACTTATCCTCATGAGGTCTTAACGAACATACCCCATTACTTAAGACCTCGGGTAACATGGGTACCACACGGTCTACAAGGTAAATTGAGGTCGCCCTGCTGAAGGCTTCATCGTCCAGCCGTGTACCCGGCCGCACGAAATGCGAAACATCTGCGATATGTACCCCGATTTCCCAGTTTCCGTTTTCCAGCTGCCTGATAGACAGTGCATCATCAAAATCCTTGGCATCTTTAGGGTCAATCGTAAGGGTGAGGGTTTGTCTCATATCCCAACGTTTCGCCACTTCTTCATCACGTACTTCGCGGTCAATGGCATCTGCTTCCAGTTCAACTTCTTCCGGAAATTCATAAGGAAGACCATATTCGGCCAGAATGGAATGTATTTCTGTCTCATGCTCACCCGGCGCACCTAAAACCTGGGTAATTTCGCCTTCGGGATTCTTATCTCCGGGACGCCAGCCGATCATCTTTACAACTACTTTATCACCATGATTGGCACCGTTAAATTTGTCCTTTCTTACAAATATATCAGTGCTGAAATTCTTTCTGTCGGAAACAACAAAACCAAAGTCCTTGTGTGCGATGTATTCAAAAGTACCTACAAAATCGGTGCGCTTACGCTGGGTAACTTCCACTACGGATCCTTCCATCTTTTTACCCTTGTACTGGTAAGTAACGATAACCACCGTGTCACCCTGCATGGCATCTTTCACGTTCTTGGAGTGAATAAAGACATCATCATCCAATTCCTCTACCTTTACATAGGCATTACCACTTTGGTTAAAATCAATGGTACCGGTAAGGGTTCCTTCAATCTTCAGGTTGATGATGTATTTGCCTTTAGATACTTCCTCAATACGCTGGTCGGCCAGAAGTTTATGAATTGCCTGGACAACCAACTCGCGCTGGCGGGGATTCTTAAAATCAATACCTTCTGCAATCTGCTTATAATTATAAATTTTTGCCGACTGCTTATTCATGAACTGCAGGATAGATTTACCTATTTCCTGAAGTTTCTGAGTATTCTTGGAGGATATATATTTGGGTTTTGCCATATAAATTATGTGGTTTTTGTTGAAATTGTTTTTAACAGGAAGCAATTTTCGCTACTCTAACTGCATGTCTTCCTCCTTCAAACTCCGTGCTAATAAACCTCTCAACGATTTCAACTGCAAGTTCAAATGCAATGAAGCGGGCCGGGATCGCAATCATATTGGCATTATTGTGCTGGCGTGAAAGTTCCGCGAGTTCTGGCATCCAGCACAATGCGCAGCGCACATCCTTATGCTTGTTTGCCGACATCTGAACGCCGTTTCCGCTGCCACAGATGAGAATTCCAAGTTCATTTTCACCGGCTTCTACAGAATTTGCTGCCGGGTGAACAAAATCCGGATAGTCCACAGAATCTGGTGAATTGGTCCCAAAATCCTGAATCTCATAACGGCCTGAAAAATGTTCTTTCAATTTCTCTTTATATTCAAATCCTGCGTGGTCACACGCTATAGCTATTTTTTTCATTTCTTCTTTATAATATACGCAATGCGTACAAATTTATGATTTATAATATAAATATAAATAGATGCTGCCATTGAAGTTCATTTCCAATATTCCTGAATATATGCAACACTTGTTCACCGGTAATATGTGGGGACTGCACCGAAACTCTGTTGATAACTCCCGGCAAAAAAAGCTTTGCGGATTCAGTTAATTTTATAATGGATTTAATTTACCGATAAACGCTAAAAAACTATCTGAAAGTTTAAGGTCCTCCGGTAGCATTTTCCCAATACCGGAGATATTGATAAAGCGATTACAGGAGAAATACTAACATTTGGGGATAATGATTCTAAAGTGCTGTACACAAGCATCATTTTACTGTGACTAAACTGTGATTTAAGGAGCGTTTCGGTGTAGTGAAATATATCACACTTTTTTCTCCCCAAATCCCCGGACTACAACAACAGTATTCATATTCTTTTTATATAAAAAAAAGATAATGTAGATAAAGTGAGTCTTTGGGGATTGGGGAATTTTAAATGTTTTTTAATTTTTAATCAACTGAATAAATGTTAAATTTGTGAAACTAAAAACAGGGTGATTTTATGAAAACAATCAATGATTTTAACTTTAAAGACAAAAAAGTCCTGGTGCGGGTAGATTTCAATGTGCCACAGAGCGCTGATCTTAAAGTTACAGACAATACAAGAATACAGGCCGTGAAAGAGACCGTAGATAAAATCCTTAATGATGGCGGTTCAGTGATACTGATGACTCATTTGGGAAGGCCTAAAGGCAAATTTTCCGAAGAATTCTCGCTTAAAAATATTGTTCCTGAAATTGAAGAAGTTTTTGGCAGGGAAGTTCAGTTCTGTAAGGACTGTCTGGGTGACGAGGCCACACGCATGACCAGCGATTTGAAACCTGGAAGTATCCTTTTGCTTGAAAACCTTCGGTTCTATAATGAGGAAGAAGCAGGCGATGCCGCTTTCGCGGAAAAACTGGCCAAGTATGCTGATGCCTTTGTAAATGATGCCTTTGGAACAGCTCACCGTGAACATGCTTCAACTGCAGTTATTGCCAAATATTTTCCATCAACTAAATTTTTCGGTTTATTAATGGCTAAGGAAATTGAAGCGGTGGAAAAGGTGCTTCAGAAAGGTGAAAAACCGGTGACGGCCATTATTGGTGGTTCTAAAGTTTCATCAAAAATAACCATTATAGAAAATATGCTTCCTGCTATTGATAATCTAATAATTGGTGGAGGAATGGCATTTACCTTTGTTAAAGCTTTGGGAGGCAGTATAGGGTCTTCGGTAGTGGAGGAGGATAAAATGAATCTTGCTCTGGAGATACTGGCCAGGGCTGAAGCTGAGAATGTAAAGGTCTACCTTCCTGTTGATGTAATAGGTGCAGATGAGTTCAGTAATGATGCGGAAACAAAGGAAATGGATATCTACGAGATTCCTGAAGGATGGATGGGCCTGGATGCCGGTCCGAGATCAAGGGTTTTAATCCACGACGTAATATTAAGTTCAAGAACCATACTTTGGAACGGTCCTATTGGAGTATTTGAGATGCCTAATTTTGCGGCTGGTACAGTTGCGCTCGGTGACAGTATTGCCGAATCAACAGCTAACGGTGCTTTCTCACTTGTAGGCGGTGGCGACAGCGTGGCGTTTGTAAAGCAGTTTGGTTATGAAGATAAGGTAAGTTATGTTTCAACCGGTGGCGGAGCAATGCTTGAAAGTTTGGAAGGAAAAGAACTTCCGGGAGTACGCGCGATTAATAATTAGATTCATAAAAATAATTATGAAGGCGGTCTCGTTTGAGTCCGCCTTTTTTTGATCCGCGTTTTTTGAAGAATAATTGTCCTGATTTATTATTTCCTAATTTAATTGAAATAATATTTAGTTTATGCTTGGATTCACAAAACAGAAATTTTTGCAGTTTTATCTTGTTAAATTAAGAAAGTAGCTAAAATTTGACTTTCTGTAATGCCTCAAAAATCAATTTTCTATTTTTTTCTGATAATGTATATCAAACTGGAAAATTCTCCGTTTTTTGACGCCTTAAAATTAGAAATCGCTCCATTGAGTGCCCCTTTAAGCCAGAATAATGGTGATTTTTTATATTTTTCACTCAGCATTGAGATATAGAACGAGTCGAGTAGGAGAGGTTTCACTTTTTGCACATTCCAGTTTTGCTGCTCCATCAATTTTCTCATACCGGATTGTGTGAAGTGAAAAAGATGTCTTGGCACATCCCAGGCGGCCCAATGTTCTTTATAAGTTTTAGCATCGTAGGAGCCAGGATTAGGTACGGCGATAATGAGTACACCCTCCGGACGGAGTTTTTTTTCGAAGAGCTCCAGAATCTCCTTTTGATTTTCTATATGTTCAAACACATGCCAAAGAGTAATTCCGTCGAGACTTTGGTTTGGCAGGAGTGAAAGATCGGAGATTATTGATTCATGTCCTATTTTAGATATCGCAGCGCCTCTTGCTGCTTCATTAGGTTCGAATCCCAGAACTGAATAATCCTGCTGTATGTACTTGATGAATTCACCCGCTCCACATCCGTAATCGAGTAATTTTCCATGAGCAGGCACTTCTGCAGCTACAATATTTCTCTTATAATTTAGATTGATCTTTTGTAGAAATTTATAGACTTTCTCTTTTAAACTACCTGAATCCTGGTGGTGTGAAATATAATTCTTGCTTTCGTAATAGGGCGCCAGGTTTGACGGGACCGGGGTAGTTTTATAAACTCCTTCAATTTCTGTTTGTATAACATCGAATGATTCCCCGCTGAGGAAATTATCTTTTATCTTCATAAAATATTCTATTGTTTCACGTGAAACATATTGATTTATCTCCCCAGAAATATAAGTAGTACATTAATATCTGCAGGTGACACTCCGCTGATTCTCGATGCCTGAGCGATTGTTTTGGGCTTGACTTTGGTCATTTTTTGCTTCGCTTCGGCTGAAAGGGAAGTAATAGCCTGGTAATTGAAATCCTCAGGGATCCGTATCGTTTCCAACCTGTTTAATTTGGCTACATTTTCCTTTTCCTTTTCAATGTATCCGCGGTATTTAATATTGATTTCTGCCTGTTCGCGAACCTCTTCAGCATATAATGAACTGGTTTCCCTAATACCCTCTATACCTTCGAGTTTAGCAAGGGTCATATTTGGTCTGGTTAATATTTGAGCGGCACGGTAAGCCTGGTCCACAGGTGATGAATCAATAGTCTCAAGTACAGGATTAATTATTCCTGGCTTAAGGGAATATTCTCTCAGGAAGGTTTCGAGCTCATTACTTTTAGTAATTTTTTCTTCTACCAATCTGAGTCTTTCTTCATTGGCCAGCCCCAATCTGTAGCCTTTCTCTGTTAGTCTGACATCGGCGTTATCCTGTCTAAGCAGCAGTCGGTATTCTGCTCGTGAGGTAAACATTCTATAGGGTTCTTCCGTACCTTTCGTAATCAGGTCGTCGATTAGTACCCCGATGTATGCTTCATCTCTCTGCAAAATAAATTCTTCTTTATCCTGCACCTTATTATGTGCATTTATTCCGGCCATCAAACCCTGACCCGCTGCCTCTTCGTAACCGGTTGTACCGTTGATTTGCCCTGCAAAATATAGATTTTGGATGAGTTTTGTTTCGAGGGTATGATTAAGCTGGGTAGGAGGGAAGTAATCGTATTCAATCGCATAACCGGGACGGAATACCTTTACATTTTCAAAGCCCGGAATGTGACGCATGGCTTTTATCTGAACATCTTCAGGTAGTGATGAACTGAAACCGTTTACATAGATTTCACACGTTCTCCACCCTTCAGGTTCTACAAAAAGCTGATGTCTTGTACGCTCGGCGAAGCGGTTTATTTTATCTTCAATACTTGGACAGTAGCGGGGGCCTGTACTTTGGATGGTTCCGTTGAACATAGGACTTCTGTCAAATCCTTCACGCAGGATTTCATGTACCGTTTCGTTGGTATAGACGATATGGCAACTTAGCTGGCGAGTCAATTTTGGAGTATCTGTGTATGAAAATTTCTGCGGATTTTCATCTCCTTTCTGCTCCTCCATCACGCTGTAATTAAGGCTGCGTCCGTCTACGCGGGGTGGTGTTCCTGTTTTCATACGGCCTGCTTCAAAACCTAACGAGATCAGTTGCTCGGTAATTCCAAAAGCACGCGGTTCGCCCATTCGGCCACCTCCAAGCTGTTTATCTCCTACATGAATCAGCCCGTTCAGAAACGTACCGTTTGTAAGTATTACCGCTTTACCACGAATGGAGATTCCCAGAGAGGTTACCACTCCTACAGCGCGGTTATCTTCAATAATGAGGCTTTTGACCATATCCTGAAAGAAGTCCAGATTGGGGGTGCCTTCCAGAGCTAATCGCCATTCTTCTGCAAACATCATTCTGTCGTTTTGTGTTCTCGGTGACCACATAGCTGGGCCTTTAGACAGGTTCAGCATTTTGAATTGGACAGCAGATTTATCTGCGATAATACCAGAATATCCTCCCAGAGCGTCAATCTCACGAACGATCTGTCCCTTTGCTATTCCACCCATCGCAGGGTTGCAGGACATCTGACCGATAGTCTGCATGTTCATTGTGACTAATAGCGTTTTGGATCCAAGGTTAGCTGCAGCAGCGGCTGCTTCACAGCCGGCATGTCCGCCACCTACGACTATTACATCATATGTATCTGTAATCATAAATATTCATGTTAATGTTTCACGTGAAACATATTGCAGGAAGAACAGTTTTGGTATTATCTGTTTAATAATTCTAAATAGAATTCTTCCTTGTATCTCATTTGATCAGCTTCGGGAGCAGTTTTATCTTTATAACCGCAGAGATGAAGAATACCGTGAGCCAGAACTCTGTGTAACTCTGTTATAAAGCTGAGATCCAGAGAGTCCGCATTTTCTGAAATACGCGGCAAAGATACAAAAATATCACCCGAGACCGTTTTGCCCTTAACGTAATCAAAGGTTATGACATCTGTATAGTAATCGTGATTCAGGTATTCACGGTTTACCTTCAGCAAGTATTCATCATCGCAAAAAATATAATTGATCCGGCCTGCTTTAAATCCTTCCGATTTAATCAGTTCCAACAGCCATCCACTGGTGTTTTGTCCGATATTAATGGAATCAATATCTTCAAAAAAGTATTCAATCATTGTTAAAAGTAGTGTCCTAAAATTATATTGAAAATTCCGCGCTGACGCTCAAAAGAGTGACTGTAATTCACCTTTATCTGCCCCACGGGCGATTTGTAGCCTGCTGTTATTCCAGCTGAGGATTCGGACAGATAAAAGATATCATCCACCTCTATATCATCAAATAAATTAGCCGCGCTAACGGTTACATCAGCAAAGAAATTTTTGTAGAAATTTAACTGAAGTGCGCTGGAGGTCATTAAAATATTTCTGCTGCTGTGTTCTCCGAACTGATATCCCTGCAATGCGAAAAAATTTCCCAGATTCTGCTCAAAAATTCCTCCGGTTCTGTACTGTTTATATCGTGACAGTTCATCTCCCAGCGTTACCCCTCCGCCCAGCAACAGACGATAGGTAATAAGCCGGGTTAGCGGAAAGTTAAACTGTGCAGAAAGCTTTGTTTGAAAGGTCCGGCCCTCCTGATCCTCGTTCAGTAGATCAAGAAGTTTACCCTCCGCATTCAGAAGAATTCCTTTGGTAGGGAAACTACTGTCATCCTGTGTGTCGGATTTTATGAACAGGTAGGGATTTACCAGCCTGTCTACCTCTGTATAATCCGTTTGGCCGATTCCTTTGGACTCATAATAGTCATGACTTATTCCACCCCCAATTGCATACTTATCTTTCCAGATGGACTGTATAAAGGCTTCTGTACGCAGCCAGTTCCAGCTTTCAACTCTGTTTGCATTACTGTCGCGCAGGTCCAGCGACATTCCGGAAGCATATATTCCAAAACCCGGAATGTAGCCATTGTCTATGAAATAATTGAGATAATACCGCGGCTTATCTCCCACAACCAAATCCAGTGAAACTATCGAGTTTCTTACCAACAGCCGTTTTGCGGTAGCATTTATAAGCAATCCTGTCTTAAATACATCATCATAGTGCAAACCGAATTTGAGGAAGAAACGGGTATCATCTTCGGTGACATTCAACTTCAGAATATTGCTTTCTTCGCCTTGAATGATATCGTAATTAATCAGTGTATAGTTGTTGGTAGCGTAAAGCTTATCGACCATACGGTTAATGGTACCATAGGTGACCAGGGCAGGCAGGCGAAGGTTCATCTTACCTTCTATATAGTTTTTCCGAAAAATCCGGTTATTCTCCACCACAAGGCTGTCGATCTTGTAGAGATTACTATACACAAGATTCATTGGAGTTCGCAACAGAGTCTGCTCTCTTTTGGGTAGCTTTGAAAGGATCTGTGCATATTTCTGCGCCGCCACGTACCCGGAATCCAGTATTGCGTTCTTGGCGTCGTAGCTGGTCGCATTCATGCCCGTAAGGTCAGGATGTATATTGATATCTGTATATTGATATTGGGAACGTGTTTCCTTCTGAATCCCAAAATCGATTACCTGATTCAAAATATCCAGAGCACTGCGCATATTTTCCCGGCTGGCTAATCCCTGGCTCAGGTCCACGCCAATTACAACATCAATTCCTTTATCCTTAAGAGGTCTGGAAGGGTAATTAATGGTCATTGCACCGTCTATGTAAAGTGAGTCTCCAATCTGCACGGGATCCATAAGAGAAGGGAAGGCAGAGCTGGCCATAATGGCGCTGACAAGATCTCCTTGCTCAAAAATCTCCATCTTGCCGCTCTCCAGATTAGTGGCTATACATAAAAAGGGAATAGGCAGTTTAGAAAAATCACTGGTCGTTGAAACATTTTTGAACAGTTCACGCAGCAGATAAATATTTTTCTGGCCGGTTGATATGGCTTTTGGGAGTACATTTATCTTGCCGTCTTTTATAGGAACAGTCAGAATATATTTATCAACAGATTTATTGAAGAAGGTAGTTTCCTGCCGTGTCTTTTCGTTCGCAATGATATTATAAAAGTCTGTATCCAGAACGATCTTTTCAATATCTTTCCCCGTATATCCTGAGGCATACAGGCCGCCCACAATCGCTCCCATACTCGTGCCTGAGATATAATCCACTTTAACACCCAGGGAATCCAATACCTTAAGCACACCTATATGAGCAAAGCCTTTGGCACCGCCACCGGAAAGTGAAAGCCCAATGCGGGGATTTGGCGGAATTGTAAAACCTTCCTTTACCTGCGCCTCTGCGAAAAAGAGGGCAAAACACAAAATAATAAGACGAAGCACTTTTCCCATTCAGTTTTTTATATATATTCTTTTAACACGTCTGGAGATCGAAGTCAGAACTTCATATGGAATAGTTTGGCAGTATTCTGAAAACTGCTCCAGAGTTGGTTTGGAGTTAAAGATAATAACTTCAGAGCCTTCCTGTACTTCAAGAGTTGCAATATCCACCATCAGCATGTCCATACAGACATTACCTATAATTGGACAAAGTTTACCGTTAACAGAAACAGATCCTCGACCGTTTCCTATCATTCTGGGGATACCGTCAGCATATCCAACGGGAATTGTAGCAATTCTTGTGTCGGATTCAGCGATATGACTCCGGCTGTAACCCACAGATTCGCCCGCTTTGACACTGGAAATCTGGGATATGACCGTTTTGAACACCACCGCATTTTGAAGCCGTCTTTTTATATACTTGTCAGCCGAAATGCCTACCATTCCAATTCCTATCCTGACCATATCAAACTGATGTTCGGTAAATGAGGTTATTCCGGCTGAATTCAGGATATGGAGAATTGGACGGTATCCTAATGCGTTTATCATGATTTCCGTGTTTTGGGAAAACATACCAATCTGACTTAGCGCGTAATCACGTTCACCGGCCATGTCTGAGGTTGACAGATGGCTGAATATGCTGGCCACCTTAAGATTCATTGATTTTAATTTCTCTGCCAGCAACAGAAGTTCTTCGCTTTTGAAACCGAGACGGTGCATGCCGGTTTCCAGTTTTATATGAATTGGATACTGCTTATCAACTCCAAGCTCATTCAGGGCACTCCAGAAAAGATCAAGAACGCGGAAACTGTATATTTCCGGTTCCAGATTATACTCAATAATTGCATTATAACTGTGCTGTTCCGGGTTCATAACGATTATAGGTGTGGTAATACCATTCTTGCGAAGGTCCATACCCTCATCTGCATACGCAACGCCCAAATAATCTATATGATGATGTTGAAGAAATTCTGCAATTTCATATCCTCCCAGACCGTAAGAGTAAGCTTTTACCATCGCCATCATTTTGGTTTCGGGCTTCAGCAAAGCTTTGTGAACATTAATATTGTGAAGCAGAGCGTTCAAATGTACCTCCAGAACCGTATCGTGTTTTTGCAGCTCGAGCAGGTTTTTAATTTTTTCAATAGCAAATTTTCTTGCCCCTTTTAATAAAACAAGTGAGTCCTCAATATGATTTAGGGTCTGGCTGTCAATAAGTTCAGCTGTATCTCTGTAAATATAGGTTCTGGATTTAAAGAGCGTATGATATTGTGTGATGTAGGCTCCGATCAGATATACATGTTCAAATTGCTGTTCATTTACAAGTGCTGCTACGTCCCTGTAGAGATGTTCCGGGGAATCCCTGACATCAATGATATCTGTAAGGATCAGTACTTTTTTCGGTTTTTTATATTCCTTAATAAATTGAAAAGCTATTTTTAATGAATCCACATCGAGATTGAAGGAATCATTCACCACCAAATTACCACGAACGCCGTGTACGGATTCCAAACGCATTTCAACCGCCTTCAACAATTTCAGTTTCTGAACAATTTCATCGTTAGGTACACCTAACTCCTTTAATACTGCTATAAGCGCAAGGACATTCTGGAGTGTGGCTTCATCCTTTTGTGTAAGCCCAAATTTAAATTCTTCGCCATAGTAAGAAATTGTAATTTCATTGGAAAAGTTTTCCCAGCCGGCTCGGACGCTGAGTTTATTTTGAGAACCCAGCCCGTACGATATCAGTTTTCTGTCAGGATACCGCAAAGATACCGCAGCATAAACTCCGGCATGGTCACCGTTGAAGATGATAACAGATGACTTTTCAAATAGCTTAAGTTTTTCATTAATTAGCTGTGATTCTGAAACGAAGTTTGCCGAATGGGCTGTTCCAATATGGGTAAGCACACCAATCTGCGGAGAAAATATATCAGAAAGTATCTTCATCTCACCGGGCCTGGAAATACCGGCTTCAAAGATGCCCAGTTCATGCTGTTCACCAATTTGCAGCAGGGAGAGCGGCAAACCGGTTTGTGAATTAAAACTTTTGGGACTTTTAACCGTATCATAAATGTTATATACAACCTGATACAACCATTCCTTTACTATTGTTTTCCCGTTGCTGCCTGTAATCCCAACCGTTTTTAAATCAGGAAAGGATTTCAAATGGAACTTTGCGAGCTTGTGAAGAAATGTAACGGAATCATCTACCAAAATCCACGTGATTCCAGCGTCAGTTGAAGTTTGCTTCGCCGAAATGATAATCTTTATCCCTCTCTCCAGAACTTCGGGAATATATTTTTCGCCACTGTTTTGGCTTGTGTTGAATGCTATAAAGGCGCGGTCCTGAACCGCAAACAGATTCCTGCTGTCAAATGAAATGTATTTCACTTTTACCGATCCGTCTCCTACAATTTTACTTCCGGTGATCTCTGCAATCTGCGATGCGGTATAATTCATTCCGGCGAAGTTTTATTCAGTACAAAATCTGCGAAAACACGACGGCTTACAGCTTCATAACTCTCGGTTTCGCCTAACTCCACCAAGTCTACGCTATTCGATGTTCGCATGGAATAATTCGCCAGGTTTCCGGTTCTTCTGCATATCGCATGTACCTTAGTTACATATTCAGCAGTTGCCATAAGGTTGGGCATGGAACCAAATGGGCGTCCCATAAAATCCATATCCAGGCCGGCAATAACAACCCGTACACCACCGTTAGCCAATTTATTAGCTACTTCCACAATTCCGCTGTCAAAAAACTGAGCTTCATCTATCCCTACCACGTCACATGTAGAACCCAGAAGCAGAATCTCATTTGAACTTTCAACCGGTGTACTGCGGATCTTATTCAGGTTATGAGACACTACTTCCTCCAGTCCATATCTGGTGTCAATCTGCGGTTTAAAAATTTCTACTGTTTGACCGGCCATTTCTGCCCGTCTCAAACGGCGGATCAGTTCCTCCGTTTTACCGGAAAACATTGACCCACAGATAACTTCCATCCAGCCACTTTGTTTGGAATGATTTATTGTATTTTCTAAAAACATTTGTTATTTTAGCCGTATAAACAAGTTCAAAATTACGCAAAATTTAGCAAGATATTTACCATGCATAAATTTCAGGAAATTCAGGAGCAGGCCATCCAGGATGCCACTTCTATCATCACCAGACTGGGCAAAGTTTCCACCGCCGAAGAACTGGTAAACTCCGCGGATGAGATCGCGGAACTTCAGGAACTTGTGACATTTCTGCAGCGCTTTAATACGTACTCACTTTCACTTACAAATTCGATCTCTGAAGCACCTGTAAGTCAGATACAAGGCACAGATTTTTTTAATGAGGATCCTGTGTTTGAAGGCAATCCTTATATCGCTGAAGAGGAGGTTATTTTTAACAATAATTTTAATCAGATTGAAGATTCCGAAATAGATCATCCTGAAAAAAGTACTGATCTATTAGAGGAAGAAGCTGCGTTCAACAATGAATTGAATGAAATTGATCCTATTGTCGTTTCCGGGCCCCAGGTGGACAATGATATCACAGTCACCGGTGATGCCGAATCATCATTGGGACCTTCAGGAACTGAGGATGAAGAAGAAGAAATCGGTACGGGTACTGATGCCGTGGGCCTATCCGTTGTTGATGAGGAAATTCTGACTGCAAATGAAGAAAATTTAAAAGAGAATGAAGATTCCGGGAAGGATTTAACTTCTGTAGAGCCAGCAGTACCTGCTGATATTGATTCTCAGCCGTTAGAAAGTCATGCAGCACAGGAACAAGCAACAAAAGACTCCCGCAGGAAGATTGTAGATTTTGAGCACGAGCAGAAAATGCAGGAACTCAATGAAGCTGCTGAACGTTTGCTTGAACAGCATGAAGAAAAAAAATTCAAACTTTCCAGCATCAAAGGCCTGAAGAAAATACAGTCCCTTTTTGATGACGATCCACTGGACGAGGTTATTCGTGAAGAACATTCTCCAGCTGCATCTTCCGACAGCCTGCGTAAATCCAATATCGCTACCGATTTTATGGAAGCGGATAAACCTAAACCGGAGTTCAAACTGGACTTGAATGATAAAATTGCGTTCTCAAAGATGCTTTTTGGTGGCAGCCAGTCTAAACTTAACGAGGCCGTCAGGGATCTTAACAGTTTTACTACTTTGGAAGAAGCACGTGAATACCTGAGTGATGCCTATTATGAAAACAATTGGGAGAAATCCGACGAATATGCGCAGAGACTCTGGAATTTAGTAGAGAGTAAGTTTCTATAGTTAAAAATCAAACATGACCAACGGAATTTCTGGTTTCCAGAATGTCTTTTTTATAGGTGTAGCGGGTGTAGGGATGAGCGCTGTGGCGCAATATATGCGCGGTATCGGGATCCGCGTCTCCGGCAGCGACCGCTACTTTAAAAACGGCGAATACAATAAAACCAGGGACCAACTGGAACAGGAAGGCATTATTTGTTTTGAGCAGGATGGCTCAGGAATTGCGGATACAACAGATTTGGTTGTAGTTTCCACCGCTATTGAAGATACGGTACCTGAAGTGAGGAAAGCCCGCGATCTTGGTATAAAAATTATTAAGCGGAGCGAACTTCTGGCGCTGATTGCCAAAAGTAAAAAAACAATAGCAGTTGCAGGAACCTCCGGCAAATCAACTACCGCCGCTATGATCTATCAGATTTTTGCTGATGCGGGTCTTTCTCCCGGCATCATTTCCGGTGCAGGTTTAACAAGTATCATCAAGAAAGGAAAAATTGGGAATGCCGCAGTAGGTACAGGAGAATGGCTCATTATTGAAGCTGATGAAAGTGATGGCTCAGTGGTGCTGTACGAACCCGAAATAGGTCTATTGCTTAATGTGGACCGGGACCATCAGGAAACAGAAGAACTAATGGAACTGTTTACTGTTTTCAGGAAAAACACCCGAAGCTTATTTATTGTAAATCAATCTAATACACTGGCCAAAACTTTGTCTGCTAATACTGAAACTGATTTTGGTTTTGAAAATGCTGACGCCGGATATAATGCCCGGAATTTCCGTCAGGAAGGCTTGAAATTATATTTTACAGTTAAGGGCCAAAGCTTTGAAATGAACTCATTGGGCCAACACTCTGTTGAGAATGCCGCGGCGGCAGTCGCAGTAGCCCAACAGGCAGGAATTTCGCTGGCTCAATGTGCGGAAAGTCTGGCTAATTATGAAGGAATTTATCGCCGGCATCAGATTCTTGGCGAAAAGAACGGGGTATGGGTTATTGACGATTATGCCCATAATCCCGCGAAATGCGCTGCTTCCATCCGAGCGTGTCAACCTTTGGGAGATAAGGTGGTAGCTTGGTTCCAGCCACACGGTTATGGTCCCACCAAGTTTTTGAGACAGGATTTTGTGGAAGAAATTGCTTTGGCGCTTCGTCCGCAGGACGAAATCTGGATGAGTGAGATTTTCTATGCCGGCGGTACTGCTGTAAAGGATATCTCAGCTAATGATTTAATTGAAGACCTTAAAGCGAAAGGGAAGAACGCTCAATTTATCGAAAACAGGAATGATTTACTCGAAGCATTGCGACCGGAACTTAAAGCAGGTGCCGTATTGCTGCTGATGGGAGCGCGGGATCCGGGGCTCGAAGATTTCACACGTAAACTTTTTAATGACCTGTAATGGCCGGAATTCTTTATTTTGTACCTACGCCCATCGGAAATCTGGAAGATATGACTTTCCGGGCCGTGCGGATCCTGAAGGAAGTGGATTATATACTTTGTGAAGATACCCGGACATCGGGGATTCTTTTAAAGCATTATGAGATTTCCAAACCGTTGAAATCTTATCATCTTCATAATGAACATCACTCCACCCAGCAGGTGATTGATGACCTGCAGAATGGTATGAACATCGCGATCATTACTGATGCGGGGACACCTGGAATCTCTGATCCCGGATATCTTCTGGCACGTGCAGCGGCAGAAGTGGATCTTGAAATGCAGTGCCTGCCAGGCGCTACAGCCTTTGTGCCGGCACTGGTTGTTTCAGGACTGCCCAACAACGAATTCCTGTTTGCAGGCTTTTTGCCGCAAAAGAAAGGCAGGCAAACAAAGCTTAAACAACTGGCAGAAGAGAAAAAAACCATAATTTTGTATGAAAGTCCGCACAAGATTAATACAACATTGGAACAGGTTCGCGAATTTTTTGGCGAGGGCACCAAAGTGAGCCTGAGCCGCGAAATTTCCAAGAAATTTGAAGAAACCAAACGCGGAAGTATAGAGGAACTCATTGAGTTTTCAAAGACCAAAACATTGAAAGGGGAGATTGTCCTCATTATCAACAACGTGATTTAATATATAGAATATGGGATTATTAGAAGGAAAAGTGGCATTGATTACCGGCGGTTCCCGTGGAATTGGCAGAGGAATCGTGGAGAGTTTTGCTAAACAGGGTGCGCAGGTAGCATTTACGTATGCAGGTTCGGTAGAGAAAGCAGCAGAGCTCGAAAAGTCACTTAGTTCCACAACAAAAATAAAAGGTTTCCAGAGTGATGCATCCGATTTCGATGCAGCACAGAAACTTGTTGACGATGTGATTGCAGAATTCGGTAAGGTGGATATTCTGATTAACAATGCCGGGATTACAAAAGACGGACTGTTACTCCGAATGAGTAAGGATGACTGGGATATCATTATGAAAACCAATCTGGACTCGGTATTCAATCTTACAAAGGCAGTGATAAAGCCTATGATGAAGGCAAGGAACGGATCCATCATCAATATGTCTTCTGTGGTTGGAATTCAGGGGAATGCGGGGCAGGCAAATTACGCAGCTTCTAAGGCGGGTGTGATTGGTTTTACAAAGTCTGTGGCACTGGAACTTGGCTCGCGTAATATTCGCTGTAACGCAGTAGCTCCGGGCTTTATAGAAACCGAAATGACGGCAGCACTGGACCAGAAGGTAATTGAAGAATGGAGAAATGATGTTCCGCTGAAACGGGGCGGAAAGCCGGAAGATGTTGCCAACGCATGCATATTCCTGGGAAGTGATATGTCCGCTTATGTGACGGGTCAGGTACTTAATGTGTGCGGAGGTCTCCTTACCTAACCGTGAAAATCCGATAAATTACATAATAAGCCTTTTATCTTTGATGAAGGGCTTTGTTATTACTAAAGTTAGATTGTATTGGAAATAAGCGCTTCTATGACGCTGATTAAGTATTAAGACTGCATACTCAAATTAAAAAAATTAAAGATGATACACGACAAGGATTACATCATGCGCATAGTAAAACAGTTCTCAGAGCTTCTGGCCACTATGATGTTGGGAAAGAATGAGGGCGAACTTAAGGACGAACAAACCCTTTTTGAGACCCAGATGCGGGATGTATTCAAAATGGATTTTGAAGAACTGGCTGCTAAAAGTACTGAAGAGATTACCGGCTGGGTTGAAGCTAAAGATAAAACACATCAAATTGCCTATTACGAACTCCTGGGAAATCTGTTTTATTATAAGTTTCAAAATGCGCCGGACAGAAACTTAGCGGTACGTGCCAAAGTCTATTATGAAACCTGGCTCCAGAACAGTAAGATTTTCTCCCTGCCGGTAATGTCAAAATTAACCGAGCTTAATAAATATATTACTGACGGGACTTAATAAGCGGCTCCAGGTTTACCTTAACCTAGAAGGAAATGGAATAGGTTCCGGAGGAGGAAGTGTTTGCACGTTCTGCCTTTACATATCTTTTCACCCAGGCGATGGAAGTAGTTACCGCACATGCGTCCGAAATTCCGCCTGAACGTCTTGCAACCGTCACATTTCCGGCTTTGTCCACTATATAAGCTATATTGATTGTGCCGCTGGCGCTACAGTTATGTGAAGGCTGTGCACCACCACGTCCCATAGTTCCCGGGATAAAACCAACCAGGTTACGGTCTATACCAATTTTGCTGTCGCCATCACTGTCGCCACCCAAAGGATCACCGGCATTTCCGGTGGTACCTGCAGTACCCTGTGTGCCGGTACTTGATTTCCGGCCACCAATCAGATTCCCGATTGCGGCTGTACCTTTTCCGTCGCCTGATCCTGTTTTGGAATTGGCAACCGTAGCTTTTGAAGCGGCGGTTTTTGAGTTGGATGGCTTGGTCACTGCCTTTGAAGTGTTTTTGGAAACTGGCTTAGTTACCTTTTCATCTTTTGCAGCACTCACTTTTCTGTTGGTCCCTGTTATTACCTTCTCGGAATTTACAGGTTGAGGTTTAGCTACAGCTGTGGGCTGCGGCTGTGCGATGTCCTGCTGAACAGTTTGAGTTTCCGTTGATGTTTCTGCGGCAAGGCTTCCCTGTTGAAAAGCCGGATCTTCCTGGTCCTGACCATTGCGGTTATCGCCGAAATTCAGGAGCATCGTGGTAACCTCCTCAGGCTTTTCGGTAATTTTGGTAAACTGATAATAGTAGATAAGGAGAAAGCCCAAAGCAGCTACCAATAAGGTAACCAGCGCACTTTTTTGGCGGTCTCTCTGGTCATAATCAGTATGTTTGGTTGCTAAACCCATTAATCTTCCTGTGTTGTAGCGATTGCTAGATTGTACTTATGTGTTTCGGCAATGGACATTACAAAAACGACGTCCCTGTGCCGGCTGTTCTCGTCTGCACGGATGGTAAAGGCAGGATTACTTTCCTCCTTCAGAGCATCTACAAGATAATTTTCCAGTTGCTCCCTTGCTATCTCTGTATCGTTCACAAAATATTTGCCGTCTGCTTTAATAGTCACGGTTGTAGCCTCCTGAACTGAAGGGTTGGCAGAATCGGCCGTAGGAAGTTTTACATCAATAGCACTTTGGCTGATGGCGGAACTCGTGATCATGAAAAATATCAACAACAGAAAAATAATATCTGTCATGGATGCCATGCTGAATTCTGCATTTACTCTGTTCTTCCTCTTTAATTCCATCAATTATTTGGATTGGATGTTGTGATATAAGTTAAGTCCCTGTTACAGCGGTTTGTTCAATGCGTCCAGGAATTCATTCACATGGGTTTGGATTTTCAGGACAAGTCTGTCCACATTGGTTACAAGGATATTGTAAAAGAAGTACGCCGGTATACCCACAAACAGACCTACCGCTGTAGTCGCCATTGCAGTATAAATACCCGAAGCCAGAAGTTTTGGACTTACTGCACCGGTAACATTGGAAATTTCGAAAAATGCCATAATCATACCCACTACTGTACCCAAAAAACCGAGCATTGGTGCGGCTCCCGACGCCGATGCCAGGATATTCAGGTTTTTCTCCAGTCTGGAAACCTCCAGCTGTCCCTGGTTCTGCATCGCATTGGAAATATCTGATATGGGACGGCCTATCCTGGCCAGACCTTTCTCAATCATACGGGCTTCAGGTGAGTCTATGGTTCTGCAATAATCCATTGCAGTCTGTATTTTTCCATCCTGTACAAAATCCTTAATGTTCTCCAGAAAGTTGGGAGTCTGTCTGGAGGCACGTTTGATGAAGAAAAATCTTTCAAGAAAAATATAAAGCGCTAGAAGTCCAAGCAGGAAAATTGCGACCATAATGGAGTTTCCTATGATTCCTCCACTAAAAAGAACATCCCAAAGGGAAAAAACATGGGTTTCGGTGGTAGTGTTTACAATTTGAGTAGGGGTCTGCAAAAACATCTTATATTTTTTGATTATTGATTGAACGGCAAATCTAGCCTAATATTGTTGAAAAGCCCCTTTTTAAGGGCTTATTTGCTGTGACAGGAAAAAACGCGGTGCATAATTTCACTCATCTTCCACCACAATTTCATCCTCTTTAAAATGGCATTTAAGTTTGAATGGAATAGGTTCATCCGAGCCTGTATAGAAATCGGTAAGTTCTCCCTGCCAGCACAGTTGCAGAATACCTTCACCGTTTTTCTCAAATGAAAGTTCATTCTTCAGCAAATACGCATCTTCATCGTCAAATAAATCAATCTCCGTGTAAGAAGCTTCGTCCGTATCGTCAATGTTGAATTTCTGCGCTTCGATTTCTTCGTCTTCCAGCGGAAAATCAATCACCCTCAGCGAGAGTTGCGGAAAATTATACTGCAGGGAATCATCATCAACATGATCCAGGGATTCATCGGTAATTACCTCCACTTCCAGCAAATGTTCGCTGTTACTGTATACTGCCTTGCAGTAGGTGTTTTTTATATGGTACTTAAGCGTTTCCTCAGGATGGTAAATTTTTAAAATCCCTTTCATTTTGATGGCGAAGTAATTAATGTGTTAATAATACTGTCTGACAAAGATAAAAAATTGCCCGAACCGCAGATTTTTTTTTCAAATTATTTTAAAAAGGCCATTTGGAGAAATTATAGTTAAATTTAGCCTGTCAAAATATCTGTGATGAGCCGTATAGTATTGAAGTACCTTTTAATTATTAGTCTGGGATTTGCAGCGCTTTCCTGCAAAAAAACCGATTCGCCCCTTACTCGGGTTACTCCTATGGAAATTGATTCCATTGCTGCCAACTACTACGAGCAGTATCTGAAACTTTATCCTCTGGAGGCCACTGCGCAGGGAGATTACCGCTACAACGACCAGCTTCCTATTGATATTGATAAGGATTATATTGCCGGCGAAATAGCCTTTTACAATTCCGTACAGAAGCAGATGGAGAAGCTGAATTACAGAAATCTCTCTGACGAAGATAAGACCGTGTATGATGTTCTGGATTTTATCCTGAAAGCCAAGATAGAGCGTTACGCCTACAAACCGGAATTGATTCCGTTCACACAGTTTAACGGTTTACCGCTTGATTTTCCATTGCTGGGATCCGGGGAGGGCACCCAGCCTTTTAAAACGGAAAAAGATTACGAAGACTGGCTAAAGCGTGCTGCTAAATTTCCGCTGTGGATGACTGCAGCTACAGAAAATTTCCGCAACGGCATATCTGCGGGTCATGTACTTCCTAAAAAACTGGTGGTAAAAATGATCGCTCAGATGCGTGCCGAAGAAATTATAACAACGGATTGGGAGAAAAATATTTTTTACGGTCCTGTGCATAACTTTCCTAAAAATTTTACAGAGAAACAAAAGGAGAAATATACAGCTGCTTATGTTGATCTGATCGGGAAGAAGATCGTTCCGGCATACGCAGCGATGGGAGAGTTTCTGGAAAATGAATACCTGCCTAAAGCCAGGGATACAGACGGAATAAATGCGCTGCCCAAGGGAAAGGATATTTATTCATTTTATGCGCGTAACTGGACTACAACAAATAAGACACCGGACGATATTTACAAAACCGGTCTGGCTGAGGTGGCCATGCTTCGTGCAGAAATGGAGAAGGTGAAGCAGCAGGTTGGATTTGCCGGAAACCTGGATCAGTTTATTGCACATGTAAAAGAAGATCCTGCAGCCATGTCATACAAGAGTGAGAAGGAGATCATTGATGCATTTAATGCGGTTCTGAAGAAGATTACGCCTAAACTGAAAACAATGTTCAGCCACAGCCCGAAGACACCATTTGAAATCAGGCAAACTGAAAAGTTCCGGGAGGCGACCGCGAGTGCCGAGTATGTGCCCGGAACCCCAGATGGCAAACGTCCGGGAATCTTCTATATGCCTATTCCGGATGCTACCAAATTCAACGTTACTTCCGGTA
This sequence comes from uncultured Chryseobacterium sp., assembly GCA_964468335.1. Taxonomy (GTDB): domain Bacteria; phylum Bacteroidota; class Bacteroidia; order Flavobacteriales; family Weeksellaceae; genus Marnyiella. The sequence continues at coordinate 23,079 of CAYXUO010000001.1, forward strand.
TGGAATCCCTCTTTCTTCATGAAGCTATACCGGGACATCATTATCAGATTTCCCTGCAGCAGGAAAATACGGAGCTCCCGAAATTCATGCGCTTTGGTTGGCTTGGCGCATACGGAGAAGGTTGGGCGCATTACTGTGAGACTCTGGGACCGGAGTTGGGTCTGTATACAGATCCTTATCAGAAAATGGGCTACCTGAGTGATCAAATGCTTCGTGCCGTGAGATTGGTGGTAGATACGGGTTTACATTCAGGCCGAATGAACAGGGAAGAGGCCATTCGCTATTTCCTGAGCAACATCTCCTACGATGAAGCAGCAGCTACGGCGGAAATTGAAAGATATATGGCGATGCCTGGACAGGCACTCAGCTACAAGATTGGAAGCCTTAAAATTCGTGAACTCAGAACGAAATATGAGAAGGAGTTAGGCAAAAAGTTCAGCTTACCGAAATTTCATGATGAGATCCTGAATCAGGGATCGCTCCCGCTGGATGTTTTGGACCGGAAAATGAAGGTTTGGGCTTCTAAGCAGTAAGCATTACAGATTTAACATTCTGGTGATGAAATCTCCTTCACGTTTTCCGCGTGCGGGAGAATATTCGCGCCCGTAAAAGATGATCTGAAGGTGCAGTTTATTCCATAGTTCCCTCGGAAATATTTTTTTGGCATCGCGCTCCGTTTCCTGTACATTTTTCCCGCTGGTAAGCTTCCAGAGCGTCATTAACCTGTGAATATGCGTATCTACAGGAAAAGCAGGGATGCCAAAAGCCTGGCTCATTACCACACTTGCCGTTTTATGACCCACGCCTGGCAGCGCCTCCAGCTCCTCAAAAGTCTGCGGAACTTCACCAGCATGCCTTTCAACCAGAAGTTCGGCCATTCGCTTCAGGTTTTTTGCTTTCTGGTTCGCAAGACCGATTTCCTTTATAAGATCTTTAATTTCGGAAACCTCCAAATGCTGCATTTTGAAAGGCGTATCCGCCACGGCAAAAAGTGCGGGCGTAATCTGGTTCACTTTCCGGTCTGTCGTTTGTGCAGACAGGGCTACGGCCACCAATAAAGTGAAAGGATCAGTATGGTCCAGCGGCACGGGCACAGTAGGGTACAGTTTCTCGAGTTCGGTGATTACAATAGCGGCCCTTTGCTTTTTTGTCATTTTAAAATTAAATTTGGACAAAATTAACTTTTATGTTGAATGTAGGCGATCAGTTACCGGACTTTAACGCGCTTAACCAGGAAGGCCGCACGGTCCAGAGTTCAGACCTCCTCGGTCATAAAACAGTTGTGTTTTTCTATCCTCAGGCCAATACTCCCACCTGCACCGCTGAGGCCTGTAATTTGAACAATCATCTAGCTGAGCTGCAAAAAGCTGGGTACAGGGTGCTGGGTATTTCAGCAGATACTGTAAAGAAGCAGAAGAACTTCCACACGAAATTTGATTTAGGCTATGATCTTATAGCCGATGAGCACAGGGAAATCATAGAAAAATTTGGAGTTTGGCAGGAAAAGAAAACCTTCGGAAAAACTTATTATGGTATCGTACGTACCACTTTTATATTTGATGAGAAAGGTATCTGCGTCCGCAGGATAGACAAAGTGAAGTCCAAAGAAGCAGCACAGCAGATCTTAAGCGCGGATTAATTCCTGCGTTGCTGTTTACGTACCTTTTTTTCCATTTTTTTAGTCAGTTCCTTCTGTATTCTCTTCTGCTCTTCAGCACGAAGTTTTGCTTCTTCCATCTGTCTGTCCAGCGCACTGTAATGCGGATTGTTTTCGCATTGCTTTCCATACAGTTCAAAATAAGGGCCTAAATCCTTCTCCTCCGATACTGCACCGGTAGCTTTATCTACGCGCATCGTGTAGTGTGTCCTGGCAAGTGGACATTCGGCCGAGGTTTCTTTTCCGGCATCTACCACGTAATAACTGCCGCGGTCTATATAGTTGGCGGCGTAATCCTTAAATTCGAAATCAATCTGATAGCCATGCGCAAGTGCAGCCAAAGCAGCTTCCTCTCCGTTATCAATCCGACCTATGAAAGTTTTTAATGCATGTGGATCCGTAATATATTGTACGCTTGCTCCCTGTGTAAATACGATATAATAATAGCCGGGCTCGTGCGGGTTGAGTTTAAAACCCTTGCTCTGACTCTCAAATGCAGATTTCACGTCGGGAGTAAGGACACGGTCCTTCCCTTCAAGATGATATATTACTGTCCACGACCTGATATTACCTTCCGGACTGATTTTCTGCAAAAGATTTTCTGCATTGCTAAAATGAACCTTTTTCTCCTGAGACTGGAATGATATTGCCGCGAGAAGCGAGGTAAGGACGATAATTTTTTTCATAATCTTGAGGTCGGTGGCGCAGTGATGTGCAGACCTTAGAAAACGGAAATTACATTAACTTATTGCCTTGCGCGGCTATATAAACTTATCGCCCTTCTTTAGGGTTTTTAGATCCTGAACATACTGCTTGATCAACTGATCGTTGGCACGCGGGCATATCAGGAGTGCTTTGTCTGTATCAACAACAATAAAATCCTTCAGTCCGTCTATTATTACTGCTTTATTACTGTTTTTAAGGCGCACCACATTCCCTTTGGAATTGTAGGTCATTACATATTTTGAGTTCACCGCATTCTTTTGGTCGTCCTTTTCTGCATTTTCATAAACGGACGTCCAGGTTCCGAGGTCGCTCCAGCCCAAATCGGCCGGAATCACGTATACATTATTGGCACGCTCCAGTATCCCATTATCTATGGAAATTTTGGTCACCTTAGGGTAAATGAGCTCCACGCACTGCCCTTCACGGTCTGAATTGAACTCACAGGAACTGAACTGTTCGCACATTTCCGGCAGGAAGTGTTCAAAAGCTCTACAGATGCTTTTTACATTCCAGACAAAAATTCCGGAGTTCCACAGAAAATCGCCGCTTTCCAGAAAGGTCTTGGCAATCTCGAGACTCGGTTTCTCCGTGAAGGTCTTCACCTTTGATATTTCAGTGCCGGGAGTATCTATAAACTGGATATAACCATAACCTGTGTCCGGGCGGGTAGGAGTAATTCCAAGCGTAATAAGATAATCATGCTGCGAAGCCAGCCCAAATGCATAATGCACCTTTTCCAGAAAGGTTTTTTCCTTTACAATCAGGTGATCTGCCGGCAGGACGATAATATTTGCATCAGGTGATTTTGCGGCAATCTTGCTGGCCATGTATATGTTGCAGGCGGCAGTATTTTTCATCATTGGCTCGCCTACAATGTTTTCAGCCGGAATTTCAGGAAGTTGGGACTGAGAGAGTTCTACATATTCCTTATTGGTAATTACATAGATGTTTTCCGGCGGCAGCAGTTGGCTGATTCTGTCGTAGGTTTGCTGGATCATAGTCCTGCCGGTACCCAGAATATCCTGAAACTGCTTAGGGAACTTCTGCGTACTCATAGGCCAGAAACGGCTTCCAATGCCACCGGCCATTATGACGCAGTAATTATCTGATTTAAACATGTTTAGCTTATTTTTTCTACTCTGGCCAGGGGCTTGAAAATATATTTTTTCCCGCTTTCCAGTTCAACACAAATATAGTTTTTTTTAAGTTTCTGTTCTATGACATATGTCTTCTTTCGGTAGATAAAACGGTCATTTAGGGCCAGGTCATCTACATAACTCGTTTCATCTTCATAATTTTCAATGTGAAAATATCTCACAAGTTCCGGGCTTGCCATAAAACTTGCCCTGGGCGATTGAGCAAAGCGTAAAATGACGGGTTGAAGATCTTCCGGATATACCAGAATACTGGTCAGCAGCATTTCGCCAAATATTTTTTTCCATTCCGGTCCGTGAGCTGTTATTTTTCCGGCAAACCGGTCAAAAGCGATCAAGTGAGCCAGTTCATGGGTAAGTACAAAGAAAAAAAGATCGGGCTGCAGTGTGCAGTTTACGGTAATCTGATGACTACCATCCGGCATCTTCCGATAATCGCCCAGTTTGGTGGTCCTGCCCCGTGTAATTTTGATGTGGATACGGTGTGCGCCAAACCACTCCTTCAGGTGGCACAATGAATTGGATGGAAGATATTTTTCTAAAGGAGTAATCGACATTCAGCACGGTTTCCGGCAACTGCCTTTACAAAGTAATAGGGATGCCTGCATAAAAGTTAAGCAGTTTCAGGCTGAAAATATAATTGTACTTGGCCTGTGCTACCGAACCCTGTGCATTCGCATAATTGTTTCTGGCCACATTAACATCGTAGATCGTAGCTCGTCCTGCCGCGTAACTTTTTTCGGTGAAGTCCAGTGCCAGCGCGGTGCTTTTCTCGGTTTCCAGGGCTGCAAGATAGGATTCATAGCTGGATTCAGCATCAAACTGGGATCTCTGAACATTCTGGAGTACTTCCTGACGCTGAATTTCAAGTGCGTTTTGAGCAACTTCCTCATTGATACGGCTCTGTTCTACCTGTAATCTGGTAATGCCTTTGTTGAAAATAGGAATATTGGCTGATAGGCCTACCTGCTGCCCGAAGGTATCCTGATACTGCTGGAAAAAGGTTCTGTCTTTGACGAGATTCCCAAACTGATCATATCTTTTAACCAGGGAATTGAAATAGGAGGATCCAATGCCTGCGCTGGCTGATATCGTAGGCCAGAAAGCTGTTTCCGTAATTTCAGTTTGCGCCTGTGCAGCTTTTATCCGGCTTTCCGCAGCTTTTATCTGGGGTTGGTTGCCAAATGCAGTTTCAATAATATCGTCTGCGGAATGCAGTGGTGCCTGTGGTTTCTGCTCCACATCAACAGCTGCAACATCAAAATTTTTATAATCGGTTAGACGAAGGAGTTGCGCCAGAGTAAACAGACTTCTGTCCGTATTGATCTGGGCATTTTTTAAATTCTGATTCTCCCGGGAAACCGCGGCCTCGGCTTCTACCAGCACAGTTCTGGCCGTAGTTCCGACTTCAGTGGTAATTCTGGCGCGGTCCAGAAGCTTGGTGGCATTCTCAAGCGAACTCTGAGCAATTTTTTCCACTTCTTTATTCAGCATAATTTGAAGGTACTGCTGCGCTACCTGCAGTGAAATGTCATTTTTCACCCGATCCACATCATAACCTGCTGCCTCCAGCTCAAATTCGGTGCGTCGAATGTTTTTTTCTATACGCCCGTTGTTGAACAGGAGCATATCGGCTCCAATATTGGCACTGTTGGTAAAATTATCGTTCCGCTGGGTGGTTCCGAAAAAATCGCGGCCCTGACCGAATGAAAAATTATTGTTAATATTACCTGCAACAGAAGGTAAATACTCCCGTTTTGCAATGCTGAGGGAATTCTGCTGTATCCGCTGGCTGTTTTGCGAACTGATGATCTGCAGGTTATTTTGAACGGCATATTCCACAGCTTCCTGCAATGTCCACTTTTTTTGCGCATTTATTCCGATGGAAGCACAGCCTAAAGCCAAAAACAGAAGTTTTTTCATTCGCTATTTTAGGTGATTAGACGGCGTTGCTGTTAAAATGTTACAATTTCCTTTATCGTATTGGTTTTCAATGAAATCTTTTTTGAAATTTGCCAAATGACAAATGAGGAGTATCAGCAAGCCGTAGAATGGCTTTTCGTTCAGGCCCCCAATTATCAGATTGAGGGCAAAAAGGCTTACAAGCCGGGGTTACAAAACATCATGAAGCTCTGTGAGTTTTTCGGTAATCCGCAGGAAAAGATTAAAACCGTACACATTGGCGGTACTAATGGCAAGGGTTCCACAAGTAATCTGCTTGCCTCGGTATTACAGGAAGCTGGTTACAAAACGGGAATCTATAATTCGCCGCACCTGATTGACTTTACTGAAAGGATAAAGATTAACGGAGAAAACTGTTCACGGGATTTTGTTTATGGTTTCATTACGAAACTGAAATCGCTGCCCGCAGATATCCGTCCTTCTTTTTTTGAATTTACCACCGTAATGGCATTTGAGTATTTTCGTCAAAACAACGTGGACCTGGCAATTATTGAAGTGGGTCTGGGCGGCAGGCTGGATTCCACCAATATAATTCAGCCGCTTGTGAGCGCAATTACGAATGTTGCACTGGACCACCAAAACATTCTGGGCGAAACAGTGGAAGCCATCGCGATTGAAAAATCCGGAATCATAAAGAAGTACACACCCATCATTTGTGGAGATGAGAATCCCACGGTAAAAGAGATAATAGGTAAGAAAGCTTTGGAGATGAAGGCTCCGTTTACCGATGCTACCGGCGTTCAGACTGCACTTTCCTCAGACCTGAAAGGAAACTATCAGAAGAAAAATATTAAGGTTGCAATTAAGCTGGTGGAAGAACTCCGGAATCTGGGATTCAGCATCACGCCTGAACATCTGCAATCCGGTTTTCTGAACGTGCATAGTAACACGGGCTTTATTGGACGGTGGTTCAAGTTTTCAGAAAATCCGCTCACGATTTGCGATACGGCTCATAATCAGGCAGGACTTATGGAAGTTTTTGCTCAATTAAACAGTATGGATTGTCACAAGCACATTGTGTTGGGTTTTGTTAATGACAAGAAAATTGATGAGGTTCTAAGGATTTTGCCCCCAAACGCATCTTACTATTTTGTGAAACCAAGCATCCGACGGGGGCGAAATCCGACTGACTACCAGGATTTGCTTGAAAGCACAAGAATAAATTATAAAATTTTTCTAAATGTCCAGGACGGATATAATGCTGCCTTACAAAATGTTAGCGAGGGAGAAATGATATTTATCGGCGGCAGCAATTTTGTTGTAGGTGATTTTTTAGAAAAAAATTTGCAGAAATAAAAAAAGCTTGTATATTTGCAACACCAAAATTTGAGACATCAAATAACGGTTTAGGGCTCTTAGCTCAGTTGGTTCAGAGCATCTGGTTTACACCCAGAGGGTCGGGGGTTCGAATCCCTCAGGGCCCACAAAATCTCAGAGAAATCTGAGATTTTTTTTGCTATAAAATCTGGTTGTTTTAATCCTGCCTTTTGAAACAGCAAACACATTCAAATAAAAAACCTCAGAGCTTTCTGAGGTTTTATGTTTAGAGTTTCTCCAGTATCTGCTGGATGTGGATTTCTTCCAGACAGGCATAATCGCCGCGAAAGCACTCCCGGTCTCCGAATACCGAACAGGGCCTGCAGGTAAGATCCTTAACCTGCACAATGTCGTCTTTACTCTGTCCGTATCCCAGAAAGCCGGCAAAATGGTGTGTAGAGCCCCAAACCGATATGCACCGCGTTCCTGCCAGGCTGGCCAGATGCATGTTGGCCGAATCCATTGAGATCATTACCTCCAGATGGGCTATTCTCTCCAGTTCCTGACTCAAAGAAAGTGTACCCGCCAGACTCCTGGTATTTGGAATCTGCTTTTCCCACAGAGCCAGGGTATCTATTTCCTCCTTTCCGCCACCAAAAAAATAAACATCTTTTTTCTTCGCCAGTAGTTTGGCCAGTTCATATGATTTTTCCAGCGGCAGCATTTTGCCCATGTGCTGTGCAAAAGGCGCAAACCCTATTCCTGTCCTAAGTTCGCTTCCCAGCCGCAATGAATGGGATAGGGTGAGCCCGAAACCAAGGGCACGGAAAACATCCGCATAGCGCTCTACAGTTGTCTGCAGGGGTTGTTTTTCCAGATTCCAGACGTCTGTAAGAATTTCTTTCTCTTCTTTACCTTTATCAATCACCGCTACATTAAATCCTTTTCTGGCAAACTTCCTGTTAAGGATTTTCGTGCGGATTACATCATGCAGGTCTGCTATATGTGTAGGATTAAATTCGCCGATTAACTGTGTGGCCAGTCTCTGCATACCAAAGAAGCCTTTGTAGTCGTCCAGATTAATTCCCTTGTAAATAAGATTAGGAATGCCGCTGAAAAGCGGTTTGAAATGCTCACGGGAGACCATGACCAAAGAGAGGTCGGGATTTTGCTCCATGAATTCACGAATGACCACTGCCGCCATGGCTACATCGCCAAACGCAGAAAAGCGGTATGCAAGGATGGTGCTCACGATTTAAGCTGATATGCTACCGCGTAAAATTTAATTTGCTTGGTCATAGCCATCAGTCCGTTGGCCCTGGAAGGGGAGAGGAATTCCTGCAGTCCAATCCTGGAAATAAAATCGAAGTCCGAACCGAGTATCTCCTCAGTCGTATGGCCGCTGTAAATAGAGGTAAGTAATGCTACGATACCCTTTGGCAAAATACCGTCGGAATCCGCATTGAAAAACAGTTTTCCGTCGCTGAAGCTGGCGTCTATCCATACTTTGGACTGGCACCCTTTAATGAGGTTCTCATCAATCCTTTTCTCCTCAGGAAAATTATTCAACTGCTTACCCAGGTCAATCAGATATTCGTATTTCTGTTCCCAATCTTCCAGAAATTCAAACTCATCAATTAATTCCTGCTGTTTCTCTTTAATTGTCATGCTGCAAAATTAGCGAAAGTGATTCTATGCTCCTCATTCTCCCAGTTCAATGATTCGGCAGCTTTTTGCAGTTCAGACTGATAATGCGGTCTGCCTTTTTCCAAAACGGTTTTTATTTTTGCGGCTAAATTTTCAGGCTCATGATTCTCCACCATTTCGCCCACTTTAAACTGCCCGTAAACCTTCTTCATTTCTGGGAAGTTGATCATGACCACCGGAACCCTTGACTGTATATAATCGGCAACTTTGTTGGGGAGCGAATAAAGATAACTTACACCGCCGTTCTCCTCCACACTAAGTCCGACATCGGCTGTGCGGGTTACTTTGCGTAATTCGTCCGGATGAAGTCTGCCGGTAAAACAGACCTTATCATTTAAACCTTCATCCGCTGCCAGTTTTTCGTATTCAACACGCATCGGTCCGTCACCGGCAATGATGAGCTTCGCACTGTTTATATAGTGCATCGCGCGGATAGCACTTGGGATGCCGCGTGACTGATTGATCACACCCTGATAGAGAATAATTTTAGTCTCGTTTTCTGGGATTGTGATACGGTCTTTGATGATACGGGGTATGTTGCGTACTACTACAGGTTTCACTCCATATTCACGTGCAAACCATTCGGCATAACTCTCACTTTCTGTCATCATATACTTCATGCCCGGCACGAGTCTTTGTTCCAGAAACTTCCAGATTTTCTGTGTCCAGCGACCTTTAACAGAAGGCATCTCCGTGAAGATTTCGTGACTGTCAAAAACCAGCGGAATATTATATTTTCTGGAGATAAGGATGTTGGGAAGCAGTGCATCCAGATCATTTGCCAAAAGAACGGTGTTATTATCAGTTCTGATATCCAGTTCTCTGTACAGTTTCCACTGGAACTCGGGATAGGCATAACGGAGGGCAGTAGATTTCATTGAAATCCTGTGAAAGGGATAAGGTCTTTCCATCTCTCCCGCGCCGCCCCAGTCATTGCCAATCAGCTGAATACTGTACCCATTCTCATAAAGGGTCCGGCAAACTTTTTCGATGCGCTGGTCCGTATAAAGGTTGCTGAAAGCAGAAACCAAAACTTTCATGAGGTTACCTTGTCTTTCTTCACCAGATGATACAGCTGGACAAAGCACAGGATCGCATTGGGAATGATGACGGGCCACAGCATGCCACTGAAAATTCCATAAATGACAAAAAGTATGCATCCGATCATATTGACTAACCTAATCTTCCTTATGTCTTTCAGTATGAAACTCAACACGATAAATACCGAAGCTGCATACCCGCAATAACTGGCAATTTCTGGGCTCATAGATACTGGTTTTGGAGCGCAAATCTAATCATTTCCAGTAAGATAAAAAAAACCGGCCTGCCAGAAAGTCATTATTTGGTTTTTGGTAAAGTATTTGTAACTTAGAGTGTGATTAAGGCCGGAATTAGCCGCCTTATGATAAATGAGAACCTAATTATGGATTATAAATTTTCAGATGGTTTGGATAAAGTTTTCAAACACAGCAAAAGCGAGGCTCGCCGGCTGAAAAGTGAATTCCTGAATACCGAGCACCTGCTTTTGGGAATCTTAAAGACCGAAAACTCAGCCCGTGAAATACTGCAGAATCTTAATGCAGATCTTACCCAGATCCGCAGGAAGATTGAAACCATGAGTGTTTCCGGAGTCAATGTGCTTAGTGATGAAATACCGAACATATCGTTTACTAAACTTGCCGATCAGGCAGTAAAGCGCTCCGAACTGGAATGCCGCCAGTATAAAAGCTCAGAAATTAATACCGTGCATTTATTGCTGGGTATTCTTTACAAGTTTGAAGATCCAACATCAAGCATTCTAAGTGCTTATGATGTGGATTACGAAGGCGTGTCACGGGAGTACCAACTTATGTTAAAGAACTCCGGCGAAACTCCGAAAATGAGTGCGTACGATGATGATGATGAGAGGGAGGATTACGGTCAGATGCGTAAACCGGGAGCAAGTCTGGGCTCGGGTAAAAGCAAAACTCCAACACTGGATAATTTTGGCCGGGATCTTACCACACTTGCGAAAGACGGTAAGCTTGATCCGGTGATTGGACGGGAAAAAGAAATCGAGAGGGTTTCTCAGATTCTGTCGCGCCGTAAAAAGAACAACCCGCTGCTCATCGGTGAACCCGGTGTGGGTAAATCCGCAATAGCAGAAGGTCTTGCACTTCGTATTCACCAGAAAAAGGTTTCGCGTGTTTTGTACGGTAAACGTGTAATAACGCTTGATCTTGCCAGTCTGGTGGCAGGCACAAAGTACAGGGGCCAGTTTGAGGAAAGAATGAAAGCCATCATGACAGAGCTGGAAAAAAACCGCGACGTGATCCTCTTCATAGATGAACTTCACACCATCGTAGGTGCGGGAAGCTCTACAGGCAGCCTGGATGCATCTAATATGTTTAAACCGGCCTTGGCCCGTGGTGAAATTCAATGCATTGGAGCTACAACTTTGGATGAGTACCGGCAGTATATCGAGAAAGACGGTGCGCTGGAGAGAAGGTTCCAGAAAGTGATGGTTGAACCAACCTCTATTGATGAGACCATTCAGATTCTGAACCAGATTAAAGATAAATACGAAGATCACCACAATGTAACGTATACGGATGAGGCCATTACGGCATGTGTAAATCTGACTTCAAGATATATTACAGACCGCTTCCTGCCGGATAAGGCTATTGATGCAATGGACGAGGCGGGCTCACGCGTGTACATCAAGAACATGAAGGTGCCCACGGAAATTATTGTTAATGAGAAAAAGATTGAAGAAATCAAAACTCAGAAACAGCAGGCAGTTAAGGCTCAGGATTATCTTGAGGCGCGTAAACTGAAGGATGAGGAGGAAAGACTTACGCGCGAACTGGCCTCAGCACAGGAGCAGTGGGATAAAGATGTGAAGGAGAAGAAGGAAGTGGTTAGTGAAGAAAGTGTGGCCGAAGTGGTTTCCATGATGAGCGGCATACCTGTAACCAAGGTAGGCAAGAATGAACTGGATAAACTGGCCCAGATGGACGATAAGCTGAACGGTAAGGTTATTGGCCAGGCAGATGCGGTGAAGAAGGTGGTGAAAGCCATCCAGAGAAACCGTGCGGGGCTTAAAGACCCGAACAGACCTATCGGTACATTTATCTTCCTGGGAACAACCGGTGTAGGTAAGACTGAGCTGGCAAAAGTGATGGCGCGCGAACTGTTTGACAGCGACGATGCACTGATCCGTATTGACATGAGTGAATATATGGAGAAATTTGCCGTGTCCAGACTGGTAGGTGCGCCTCCGGGATATGTAGGATATGAAGAAGGCGGACAGCTTACGGAAGCCGTAAGAAGAAAACCCTACGCTGTGCTGCTGCTGGATGAAATCGAAAAAGCGCATCCGGATGTTTTCAACATATTGCTGCAGATTCTGGACGAAGGTCATATTACCGACAGTTTAGGACGTAAGATTGATTTCAGGAACACGATCATTATCCTTACCTCAAACATCGGAACCCGCGATCTTAAAGATTTTGGTGATGGAGTTGGTTTCGGCACTACAGCCAAGAAATCCTCCTCCGACGCGCGTGCCAGAGCAACGATAGAGAACGCTCTGAAGAAAGCATTTGCACCAGAATTTCTGAACAGGATTGATGATATTATTATCTTCAACTCTCTTTCCAGGGAAGACATCAAACAGATTATTAACCTGGAACTTTCCAAACTTTATGCGAGACTGGAGAAACTCGGTTATTCTGTGGAACTTACAGAAGAGGCGCAGGAATTTATTGCAGAGAAAGGTTGGGACAAGGACTTTGGTGCACGGCCGCTTAAGCGCGCAATCCAGAAATACATAGAGGATCTGATCGCTGAAATGCTGGTGACCAAACAGATTTCTGAAGGCCAGACTATCGTTCTGAAACTAAATGAGGAAAAAGATGGTTTAGAGAAGGAGGTAGCGCCCAAAACTAAGAAAGAGAAAGTCTAAGACTTGATATAACAATACTGAAGACCGCAGAAATGTGGTCTTTTTTGTGATTAACAGGAAGGATAAGCAGCTTCGGCGTCAATCGCTGTCATGCACAGTATAAATGCCGCGAACTGCGCAGATGGTTCCTAAAAACGTAATTTTGCAGAAATTTTATTAAGATGAAGATTGTAGTTGGACTTTCCGGTGGAGTGGATTCTTCGGTGGCAGCGTATCTGCTCCAGCAGCAGGGGCACGAGGTTATCGCGCTTTTTATGCGTAACTGGAATGATGCCTCTGTAACCTTAGAGGACGAATGTCCCTGGGTGGAGGACAGCAATGATGCACTTATGGTGGCCCAAAAACTGGGGATTCCTTTTCAGGTCATTGATATGAGCGATCTTTATAAAGAGCGGATCGTAGATTATATGTTTGCCGAATATCAAAACGGGCGTACACCCAATCCGGATATTCTGTGCAACAGGGAAGTGAAATTTGATGTTTTCCTGGAAACTGCTCTTTCCCTGGGTGCCGATAAGGTAGCAACCGGTCACTATGCCCGTGTTGATTCGATTGAAAATGGAAACGGCGGGCAAACGTACCGACTTCTGGCAGGTAAGGACAGCAATAAAGACCAGTCTTATTTCCTCTGTCAGCTTAATCAGGAGCAACTTTCCAAAGCATTGTTTCCTATCGGTGAACTCACGAAACCTGAAGTGCGAGAAATTGCTAAAGAGCTTGGTCTGGTTACCGCAGAAAAGAAAGATTCACAGGGACTATGCTTTATTGGTAAGGTGAGTTTGCCTACCTTCCTCCAGCAGCAACTGGTTCCCAAGGCAGGGGAAATTGTGGAAATCTTTAATGATTTTTATGAATTTCACCGCGAAACTCCTGAGTTTGCCTCAAAGCTTGAAGAATTGGAGTTCCTTTCAGCCAAGGTAAAATATCAGAAAGAAGATGGTAAAGTGATCGGCACTCATCAGGGTGCACAGTTCTTCACCATAGGGCAAAGCAAAGGTCTCGGAATAGGAGGGCATAAGGAAAGCTGTTTCATTGTCTCAAGAGATATGGAGCACAATATCATTTATGTAGGTGAAGGCCGAAATTTCCCAGGGCTTTTCCGTAAAGCACTTAAGATTGAAAATACCGATGTTCACTGGGTGCGCCAGGATCTTCAGCTTAAAAACGGGGAATCCATGCGGCTTCAGGCACGGATCAGGTATAGGCAAACGTTGGAAGATGCCGTGCTGTATCAGTTTGAGGACGGCCTTTATATGGAGTTCGAACAGCCGCAGTCGGCAATTGCAGAAGGCCAGTTTGCAGCCTGGTATATTGGGGAGGAACTCTTGGGAAGCGGAGTTATTTCATAAGATTCGGTCCGCATCATTAATTACAGAATTTAGATTGATGCTTTCATATTAGCCATTCGGGACTGAATTCTGTTGTAATTAACGTTAAATTTACCTTTAAAATTATTATAATGAGCAAAACGATTTTATCATTAGCCGGAGTGTTGACATTAGTGCTTACTTCCTGCTCCACTACGAAGACTTATACCATTGAATCCAAGAGCAATTCTGAGGTTCAGGGAACTGCTGTGTTTACTCAAAAGGGGAAAACTGTAGAACTTGATATGAATGTGCTTAAACTAAATCCTAACGGTATTCATGCAGCGCATATCCATGAAAACGGTGACTGCAGCGCTCCCGACGGCAGTTCAGCAGGTGGACACTGGAATCCAACTTCACATGACCATGGAAAGTGGGGCATGGGTGAGCATCATACCGGCGATTTAGGCAATCTGAAAGCCAATGCCGCAGGGACTTCCAGATTGGTTATGAAGACTGACAAATGGTGCCTTGGATGCAGCGATCCTGCAAAAAATCTTTACGGAAAATCAATTATCATCCATGCCCAGGCCGATGATTTCAAAACTCAGCCTACCGGAAACGCGGGTGGAAGAATTGGTTGTGTGGTAATTAAGTAATCCTTAGCTACTGCTAAAAACAAAAAAATCGTCATCTTAAAATGACGATTTTTTTGTTTGTGATAGTTACCAGTTAAATCATTTCAGAGATAATGTTCACAGCTTCCTGCAGGTATACATCTTTTGAAAGCAGTTTTTTCCAATTATCGGTCTTCTTTTTAAAGACTTCATCGGTCTTCTCCCGCTGTACTTCCTGTGGGTAAATGGAGAACACCAGGCCGTTATTGAATTTGTCCAGTTTTTCAAACTTCTTGATCTCAGCCTTACGCTGTTTCATCAGTTCAAAGAACTTGGTCTGATTTACCGTTATGCTTTGCTCTTTGCCCATATTTTCTTTCCACTGTGCCGATTCCAGCAGGAGCTGGTAATTGGGGTTAGCGCTCATCCGCTCAGCACTGTTTTGCTTCATCTTTGGAATATTGATCCCGTTTACTTTGTCAAAGGCAACATTTGGGATTTTATCCCACGCAAGCGCAAAATCATCATACCGCTCCCCAATTTCAGAAAAGGTAAAGAAATCCTTCATTTCAATATCCGATTCAATGCCCTTCTTCTGGGTGGATTCGCCGGTAATCCTATAAAACTTCTGGATGGTTAACTTAAGTGATCCAAAATCATCATTCGTATTCAGGAAGCGGTTCAGATCTACAAAAGTCTGCACCGTACCCTTACCAAATGACTGTGGCGAACCTATTACAACTGCTCTTCCGTAATCCTGCATGGCACCTGCTAAAATTTCCGAGGCTGAGGCTGAAAGTTCATTCTGCATAATAGCCAGCGGTCCGGTCCAGATTGGACTGTTCGTTTTATTTCTGAGCGTCTGTATCTTTCCCTGTCCGTCTTTTACCTGAACATAAGGTCCCGCGTTCATAAAAAGTCCCATAATGTCTCCAACTTCGGTAAGGGAACCGCCACCGTTATTTCTAAGATCCAGAATGATTCCCTGAACGTTCTGTGCCTTCAGCTTAATGATTTCATTCTTAATGTCGTCGGAAGCGTTTCTGCCGTCTTCTTTATCAAACTCGGCATTGAATCCCGGAAGATTTATAAATCCGAATTTCTTGCCGTCTTTTGAATTAATGATGATGCTTCTGGCATACGTATCCTCCATCGCAACTTCCTCACGGATCATCGTTACTTCCTGAACAGTCTTATCTTTCTTTTCTACGGTTAAGGTGACCGCTGTACCTTCTTTGCCGCGAATAAGTCTTACCGCTTCATCAGACAGCATACCTACTACATTTACAGCCTCCTTATTTGGAAGGGATCTCACTTTCAGGATCTTGTCGCCTTCAGACAGCTGCTTGGATTTCCAGGCGGGAGCACCTATGGTCAATGCTCCCAGGAACAGGTTGCCTTTCCTTTCCTGAATGATCGCTCCGATACCGATGACCTTACCGGTGAAGTTCACGTCGAAATCCTCTTTATCCCTTGGTGAAAAATAGTTGGTGTGCGGATCGAAAACCTCAGAATAGGAATTCATGTAAACGGTAAACCAGTCCATTTTCTTTCTTTTTTTGAACCTGGTAAATGTTTCACCCATTAAATCCTTTACCTCACCAGTTGCTTTGGTAAGTTTTTGCTCAGGAGTCAGGATTTCCAGTTTTATTGTGTCCTTCAAACCAAATTTCTGTACACTGTCTTTTTTCTTTCGCTGGCTCTCTTCCCTGCTGTTCAGGGTTTCCATTTCCTGCAGGATATTGTACTTAATGAATTTCTTCCATTCATTGTATTGCTCTTCTCTGTTGGCCGGTGCTTTTTTTATTTTATGTTCCAGTACAAGTACTTCATCCTCATTGAGGTTGATGGGCTTGCTGAATATTTCCTGGCTGATCTTGTCGATTTCATCAACACGCTGATAAAGCCTGTCCACGGTAAGCTTGTAAAAGGTCAAGTCACCGCGGTTCAGATAATCATCAAGTTTTGTACGGTGTTTGCTGAATTCGGCCATATCGGACTGAAGAAAATATCTTTTGCCGAAATCCACCATTTCGAAATACCTGTCGTAAACCTCCTGGGAATAGGCATCGTTTATGGGCTTCGGGCTGTAATGCAGGTAAGAAAGCGTGTTCTTCACGCTCACCATGATCGTCTGCATCTTTTCGTCGTCGTTCTGCGCTGCATTGAAACAGAACATCAGACTCATTAACGGAACAAATAAAAGTAATTTATTTAGTTTAGATTTTTTAAACATATTGTAAACTTATGCTGTAATTAGTAAATATATAACTGTGGATGTTACACAGCGGATCAGAACTTCAAATTTAATACCTAATTGCAAGATAACAGGGTTTTTTAATTAATTTTGTTAAAAATAGACAGGAATATGCAGAGACCTCAGATACTAGTCACCAATGATGATGGCATCACCGCTCCGGGCGTTCGGAAGCTGGTTGAATTTATGAACGAAATAGGCGATGTGACTGTGGTTGCGCCCAACTCTCCACAAAGTGGCAAAGGTCACGCTATTACAATTAATTCTACCCTTACATTTGAGGAAATACAGCTTGAAGGGCCGCAGAAGGACTATTCGTTAAGCGGTACGCCTGTCGACTGCGTAAAATTTGCGCTGGACAAGATTCTTACGCGCCGTCCGGACATCGTGGTTTCCGGAATTAACCATGGAGCCAATTCGTCAATAAATGTAATCTATTCCGGAACTATGTCTGCGGCTGTAGAAGCTGGTGTGGAAGGTTTACAGGCAATTGGATTTTCACTTCTGGATTTCAGTTGGGATGCGGACTTCAGTCAGGCGAAGGAATTTATTCAGCAAATCGTACTAAAGACATTAGAGAACCCAATGCCCAAAGGGGTGGTTCTGAATGTGAATATTCCTAAACTTGAAAAGGACAGGATTAAAGGTATTCGTGTATGTAGGCAGGCAGTAGCTAAATGGGAGGAAAATTTTGACGAAAGGATTAATCCGCACGGCAAAAAGTACTACTGGCTCACCGGCTATTTCAACAATATGGACCCGGGCGAAGATGCAGATGAGAACGCTTTAGCGGAGGGCTATATTTCAGTGGTGCCCGTGAAGTTCGACCTTACTGCTCACGAACACATGATAGGTCTTGGCCAGATATTGAATACAGAGGCTAGCGGATCTTAGATTTAATCCTTACAAACTGAACGTCATACGGTACCGTAAGTGCCAGGTGGATGAGTACCGCAGGAAGTGGTGATTCGAACCAAATAGCCATCGCGCAAAGTAATATACCAAAGGGAATGCAGGACAGCATCTCCCTTTTTCCGTTTACAGCATGCAGCAGAACGTACAACAATACATTCACTGCAACGGCCGGAAGAGTGCCGAAGCGTTCAATACAGAAGAACAGGAAAAAGCCTCTGAACCAGATCTCATAGGCCGCGATAAAAGCTATCCGTACAGTGAAATACAGGCTCAGGAATCCGCTTTTCAATATTGCCGGATTAACGTTCACAACATTTTTCCTTAGGTCCTTATCAGCAATATAATATGCAAAACCAGCGGTGAGGAGAATCAATCCTGCAAGAGAAGACCAGTGTAACGAACTTAACCCAGTAGGAACAAAGTCCGGCAAAGGATAAAAGAATAAGGGCAGCAGTCCGAATGCAAAAGCGCCTGTCACATTCAGCAATATCAGGAGTGCAGGACTCTTTACGTCAGAATCAGCATTGAGCAGGCGGAGTGAGTTTTTCCTGTAAGCAATCAGAAGGATAGCGGTGAAGAGGGTAATGGTGAGTACAAACGGTGCCATAAGTTCAGGTTTTGGCAAATATAAACTGATTCCGCCTTACTTTCAAGTGGATTGGGGCCACAAAAGATCAACGCTAAAATAAAATTTCATAACTTCACTCTACTAAAATAAAGCACTCATGTCCAAGAATTTAAGTGCGCTTTCCGGCAGAAATGGATTGCAGAAAAATCTGTTTGAGCAAATGGGAGATGCTTCCGTAAACGGTGCCGGCACTCCCACTAGGGAACATCTTGCGCAGTTGGCAGATGAGTTTCTTATTGGTGACGCAAATACCTACGGAAGCATCACAGCCTATGATTTTATGAAACCGGAAAACAGGGGTAAGGAAATTTACATCTGCAACGGCTCTGCCTGTTTATGTGCCGGCACTCAGGATAATGTGCAGAAAAAGGTGATGCAGTATTTTGATGCCTCAGCCGTTGGCCATATGACGTGCCTGGGCCGCTGCCATGAGAATTCATCTTTCAATTATAACGGTAAAAACTACTCCGGCAATAGTATTGATCATTTGGAAGACTTGCTGAAAACCAGAGAAGGCGCTCAGAATGGTCATTATTCTGTTACTGCGGCGCAACCTATGCTCACGGAGACCTTTAACAATATTCAGGAATTTAAGTTCTTGCTTCAACAGGCTCTCAAGAGACCTTCAGAAGATCTCCTTCAGGAGATAAAAATCTCCCGAATTCGCGGTCGGGGTGGCGCTGGTTTTCCTATGGGTATAAAATGGGAAGGCTGCCGGAATGAAATCTCCGATGATAAATTCATTATTTGTAATGCCGATGAAGGTGACCCGGGCGCATTTTCCGACCGGTATCTCTTGGAGGAAAGGCCCTTATCAGTGCTTTTCGGTATGCTGGTGGCCGGCCTCTGTACAGGTGCCAACTGGGGGGTCCTCTTTATCCGCGCTGAATATCCCGAAGCGGTACATATTATTGAGGAGAAAATCCGCGAGCTTTACGCTAACAGTCTCGTTGGCGATAATATTCTAAATTCGGGATTCAACTTTAATTTTAAAGTCATAAAAGCGCAGGGTGCCTACATTTGTGGCGAAGAAACAGCACTGATAAATGCCATTGAAGGTCAGCGGCCCGAAGTGCGCACAAGGCCTCCCTTCCCAACTCAGCAGGGCCTTTTCCTTAAACCAACGGTGGTGAATAATGTGGAAACTCTGGCTGCGGCTACCTGGATAATCCGGAACGGGGGAGCAGCATATGCCGCATTGGGGACCGAAGAATCCCGTGGAACCAAATTGGTATCACTGGATGGTATCTTCAATAAGCCCGGGATTGTAGAAGTGGAAATGGGCACTGGGTTTGAAAAAGTCATTTATGAATACGGTGGCGGCTTCCGCAAACCGGTGAAAGCACTACATATTGGCGGACCTTTGGGCGGAATCGTTCCGGTAGACAAGATTGCGGCACTTTCAGTAGATTTTGAATCTTTTGCGGCAGAAGGTTTTCTCCTGGGGCATGCATCGGTTGTATGTATTCCTTCCGATTTCCCCATGATAAAATATCTGGAACATCTTTTTGAATTCGCCTCTTTTGAAAGCTGTGGGAAATGCTTCCCCTGCCGTTTGGGAACCAAACGTGCGCATGAGATGCTGCATGCGGCGGCACATGACATGAAGATGGTGAACAGGGAGCTTTTTATGGATTTGCTCAGCACTTTACAGCAGGGATCACTGTGTGCCCATGGTGGCGGTATCCCACTTCCGGCCCGGAATGCACTTATGTATTTTGCTGATGAACTTAACCTGCATTTCAATTAATACCCTCATGTGATGGACAATATTGCCTACATTAACAACCGGCCTTTTGAATTTTTACCGGGCGAAACCATGCTTTCCTTCATCCGCAGGAATAATGGTCCGCAGTCTGTTCCGACTCTTTGTGATGCGCCCAATCTGGAACCCTTTGGCTCCTGCAGGGTGTGCTGTGTTGATGTAGCACTGGAACAGGACGGTAAAACAAGGGCAATGGCCTCCTGTCATTCACCAATAGCCAGCAATCTCTATATTTATCCGGACTCGCCGAATATCGTTAACCTTCGGAAAAATATCCTGGAGCTGGTGCTCTCGGATTTGCCGGAAGAAAAGAGGTTTGTACCAGGTGAACAACCTTCCGAATTTGACCTGGTAGTTCGCAAAAGTGGCTTACAGGAGGTTAGATATGAAACACCAGGCAAAAGACATTTCCTCCCGGATACCAGTCATCCCTATATGCGGTCTGACCTTAATATGTGTATCAACTGTTTTCGGTGCATCCGGGCGTGTGATGAGGTTCAGGGCCAGATGGTACTCAATATGGCCGGCCGGGGTTATGATGCACACATCATCAAAGGGATGGACGTAAGTTTTATGGAATCAGACTGCGTTAGCTGTGGCGCCTGCTCACAAACCTGTCCTACAGATGCCATTACGGACATTTTCCAGATGTCCGAAACTGTTCCTGAAAAGGTGACAAGAACAGTATGTACCTACTGCGGGGTGGGTTGTAATCTGAATGTAGCAAGCCGGGGTGATGAGATTATTTCCATAACGAGTCCTTATGATGCAGAAGCCAATTTGGGTCACACCTGTTTGAAAGGCCGGTACGCATTTAAATTCTACAACCATCCTGACCGGCTTCGGAGCCCCATGATTAAAAGAAACGGTCAGTTCGAGGAGGTTAGCTGGGATGAAGCCTATTCATTCATAGTTGAAAACTTTAAAAAGATACTGGCCCACGACGGACCGGACGCCATTGCAGGAATATCATCCGCTCGGACTCCCAACGAGGAGAACTATCTGATGCAGAAATTCATGCGTGCCGTAATTGGTACCAACAATATAGACTGTTGTGCGAGGGTCTGCCATTCGCCAACAGCATTGGGGATGCAGCGCGCCTTTGGTACCGGCGCTGCCACCAATTCAATTGAAGATTTGGCTTACACGGACTGTATCCTGGTGATTGGAGCGAATCCAACAGTAGCGCATCCCGTTACAGGTGCCAGGATTAAGCAGAGGATGATGAAGGGAGTAACTGGCATCGTGATCGATCCCAGGAAAATCGAGTTGGCCAAATTCGCAAAATATCACCTTCAGCTCAGGCCGGGAACAAACGTCGCGCTGCTCAATATGATGCTGTATTATATTATCAGTGAGGGATTGGCAGACAGGGAATTCATCCGCAACCGTACGGAAGGCTATGAGGAAATGAAAGCCGAAGTTCTGAAGCTGGATATCGATGAACTGGAGCGCATTACGGGCGTTGATAAACATCTGGTTCGTGAAGCCTCAATCGCTTACGCTACGGCCAGGGCCGCCATGGAGTTTCATGGTTTGGGTGTTACCGAACAGATGCAGGGCACTTTCACGGTACAGCTTATCGCTGATCTTGCGATGATAACCGGCAATATTGGAAAAAAGGGTTCCGGAGTAAATCCTCTACGCGGACAGAATAATGTTCAGGGAGCTGCAGATATGGGCTGTCAGCCTCATCAGGGTGCAGGATATCTGGATGTAACCGATCCCGAAATTAATGAAAGATACAATCTTTTTTACGGGCGTGAAATACCTGCACATACTGGCTACAAGATTCCCGAAATGTTTGATGCAGCTATTGCAGGAAAATTAAAGGCACTTTGGCTCATCGGCGAAGATGTAGTGCAGACGGACCCCAACACGCAGAAGGTGATGAAAGCGCTGGACAGTCTGGACATGCTCATAGTTCAGGAACTGTTCATGACAGAGACCGCCCGCCATGCTACAGTAATTCTGCCCGGAACCTCATTTCTGGAAAAAGAAGGTACCTTCACAAATGGCGAGCGCCGAATCCAGCGCGTGCAAAAGGTCGTACAGCCATTGAAAGGAACAAAACCTGATGGCCAGATCATTGTGGATATGATGAACCTGATGGGTTACCCTCAGCCGGATTATTCCGCTGACGGAATGCTGCAGGAGATATCGCAGATCGTCCCTTTCTTTGCCGGCGTAAAATGGACCGAACTGGGAAACAGCGGTAAGCAATGGCCTGTTG
>CAYXUO010000002.1:0-44520 GCA_964468335.1 uncultured Chryseobacterium sp.
ACACCTTAAACCAACCTACATGTACAACTCCAAAAATCACAATGAAAGAAAATACAACCTTTGGCGAACTGAAAAAATCAGGATATGCCCACAAAACCATTTCCGAAGAAATACAGCAAAACCTTATTGCGAAGATTAAGGCGAAGGAACCTGTGTTCGAAGGGTTGTGGGGTTATGAAGACACCGTTATTCCTCAACTTAAAAAAGCATTGCTGGCCGGACATCATATTAATCTCCTGGGTTTGCGCGGACAGGCAAAAACGCGTATTGCCAGAAGTATGGTAAGCCTGCTGGACGAATATATGCCCATCGTGCAGGGTTCAGAAATAAATGACAGTCCCTTTCAGCCCATTTCAAAATTTGCACGCGACCTGGTTGACGGGCTGGGCGACGAAACTCCTGTTTCCTGGGTGCACAGGAGTGACCGTTTCTTTGAGAAACTCGCCACCCCCGATGTAAACGTTGCCGATTTGATTGGCGATATAGACCCTATTAAAGCCGCAACACTCAAACTGCCGTATTCGGATGAGCGGGTTTTGCATTATGGTATGATTCCAAGGGCCAACCGCTGCATTTTCGTACTGAATGAACTTCCGGATCTGCAGGCGCGTATCCAGGTCTCGCTTTTCAATATTCTGCAGGAGGGCGATATCCAGATTCGTGGCTTCCAGCTCAGGATGCCTCTGGATATACAGTTTGTATTTACGGCGAATCCTGAAGATTACACCAACCGCGGAAGCATTGTGACCCCGCTGAAAGACAGGATCGGCTCGCAGATCTTCACCCATTACCCACAATCCATCGCACTGGCCAGACAGATCACCGGGCAGGAAGCACGCATATCGGATAATGATAAATCTATTATTGAGGTTCCGGATTCAGCTAAAGACCTTCTGGAGGAAATCGCTTTTGCCGCCCGGAACAGTGAATTTGTTGATGCCAAAAGCGGCGTGAGCGCCAGGCTTACCATAAGTGCCATGGAAAACCTGACCGCGGCTGCCAAACTGCGTCTCCTTGAAGGTAATCACGACCGGACCACCATCCGCTTACTGGATTTCATGTCCGTCATACCCTCCATTACAGGAAAAATAGAGTTGGTGTACGAAGGTGAGCAGGAAGGTGCCGACCATGTGGCCAGAATACTGATTGACCAGGCGGTAATGAGCCGGTTTGAAAGTATTTTCCCCAGGATTGGCAAACTGGAAAAACAGGGTATAAAAACACCCTATACCGATCTTATACAGTGGTTTGATGAAAATCAGCTGCAGTTAAACTATCATGACACCGACGCTGAATACCACGGTAAACTGAATGACATTAAGCCGCTGGTAAGACTGGTAGACGAAAATACCGGTGATTTAAACGACAGTGAACGCTACTTCTGCATGGAACTGGTGCTTTGGGCACTTACCGTGAGCAAGAAACTGGATAAATCTGAAACTGAAAATACCTTTACTTACGATGCGCCGGGTATAGGCAAATACTACAGCCGATAAACAATTGCATAAGCTGAAAAAACAAACCTCTTCCGAACATGGTTCAGAAGAGGTTTTTGATTTTGTTAAGCAACAATGAGCTTAATCGGCCATAGCCTCACCGGCTTTGCGGTGGATAAAGTTTCCATAGATGTGGCGTCTGGCAAACCTGCTTGGCGAATCTGCATTCACCATCTTAATATAGGTATTACGGGGTACACCGATGTACTCATACATTTTGCCGTTCAAATGCTGAATTTTAAGGATTTGCTTCTCGTACTCAAAATCCTGGATATTGGACTTGGATGTGGTTTCGCTGTATTCCTCTTTGTATTTCTCCTGCGTTTCTGCATTGATGCTCACCAGAAAATGATAGGCTTCAATTACCGACTTACTCGTAGCTTCGGCATCTACGCGACCCTCCTCATCGTTTACAAATTTATCCGGATGCGCCTCCTTCATTGTATTTCTGTAAATGGTCTTCAGTTCCTTTAGGGTAACCGTCTTATCTACGCCCAGTAGCTTGCGGTGTTCGCCAATTCTTTTCATATTTAATAATCTCGTGATTTGCTGAATAGAGATAGGCTTTCGGTATTTTGATAATTGGAATGATAACCGCAGTTCCTTTCTGAATTTCGGAGTGCAAAATTAAGCTTTTAATTTTTAATCGGAAGAGCGCTAATAAATTACAGATTTATTTTTGCAGAATGAATACCTTTGCACCTGTCTAAAACTCAAATAGGGTGCTGTAATTCAGCTCATCATCTAATAGTAAATGGAATTAAATTGCCGGAGCGCATGTGAGGAGTGCGGTGGACTGGGAAAGAAAAAACAGCGCATTCGCAAAAGTGTCAGGCTACGCTATGAAACAGCTCTGGAGACCTGGCGCGGTAAAGGCAGCGGAGTTTCCGGCCCGGTAAAGCCTGAACCTCATTTCACCAATTGCGCCGCCTGTTCCGGCACGGGAGTAGTGGCATCAGAAACATTTCCTGCTCCGGATAACAGACGATTTCCGCACGTAGCCATCATTGGTGGCGGAATTGGTGGTGTGGCACTGGCCGTGGCCTGCCTGCACCGCGGCATTCCTTTCACACTTTACGAAAAGGACCACAGTTTCAGCGACCGTTCTCAGGGTTATGGACTCACCCTTCAGCAGGCCAGCAAAGCAATGGAAGGCTTCGGACTTAAAAAACTGCAGGATGGTGTTGTTTCTACAAGACATATAGTTCATACACCGGAAGGTAAAATCGTGGGCGAATGGGGCATGCGGAAGTGGTTAGGCTCCAATGAGAAAGCCGGCAGCCGGCGCACCAATATTCATATTGCCAGGCAAAATTTGCGCTCGGTGCTTCTCAGTCAGCTGCAAAAGAGTGATGCGGTAAAATGGGGGCATGGCTTTTTGGGATTTAATGAAGATGAGGACCACAGGATGCAGTTGCATTTTAATGTTCACGGTGAGACAGTAAAGGAAACAGCAGATTTGGTGGTGGGTGCCGACGGTATAAGGAGCGCTGTAAGGAATCAGCTCATAGGCGAAGAAGCACTGCCGCTCCGTTATCTGGGCTGCATGGTAATCCTTGGGATCTGCAGCCTGGATGATATTGGCGAATGCGACAATTCTCTTTTGGATTCAGCCACTATTTTCCAGACCGCCAACGGTAATGAGCGGATATACATAATGCCGTACGATGCAGTTTCAATTATGTGGCAGCTCAGTTTTCCAATTTCGGAAACAGAAGCAGAGGCACTGCGTTCCAAAGGAGCAGAAGCTTTAAAAGAGGAAGCCATCCGCAGAACCCCCTGGCACGAGCCAATTCCTCAGATCCTGCACGCAACCGACAAATCTAAAATTTCCGGGTATCCGGTGTATGACCGTGACCTGCTGACTTCAGAACTGTTGCAAAATGGAGGTGCAGCCACACTGATTGGTGATGCCGCCCACCCAATGAGTCCCTTTAAAGGTCAGGGAGCCAATCAGGCTTTGCTGGACGCGCTGTCACTGGCGCGGGAAATCACAAAAGGATGTTCAAAGCAAAATGACTGGCGGGATAAAGGCATAAGGGAATACGTTTTAAACCCTTTTGAAGATGAAATGCTGCAGCGCAGCGCGGTAAAGGTAGAAGATTCTGCAGCTGCGGCTGAATTTCTGCATTCGGAACTGGCGCTTTATGCTGCTGATGAGCCAAGGGGCAGGGTTTTTAAAAGAAAAGGTTAGGAGACCCCTCTCCCTTCTTAAATGCTTATTTTATATATGTGTGAGTTATATTTATAGAATGGAAAAATCTCAGAATATAACGGTCACGGTTTACAAATCCGCGACATCGGTAAAGTCATCTAAAGAAATCGGGAAGCGTAAAGATCTACAAAATATCCCGGGTTGTTATTTTTGAAATACCTGAAATCCGCCAGGTTCCAAGCTAAAATAATTATCCTTGTTAAAATCCCTCTCTGAATCCGTAAAAAGTTCAGTATAACTTCCATACAGCGCGTCATCGGTGACATTGAAATTTATCTGTTCTCTGGAAAAACTGAGCACAGTGAGCACCGAAGATTCACCATTTACCCGCAGACAGACCAAAACCTTATCTTCGACGCTGGTCTTCAGCAAATGGGTCACCACCGCCGGGTCGCCCCCCCGCAGTGCCGGATTCCTGCTCTTCAGGTTCAGCAGGGTTTTATAGAAGCTATGAAGTTCATTGGTACCGGTCCATGGAATAGGGTTTTTTTCGAAAAACTCCAGTCGCTTTGTGCGTAACGGGATTTCCTGACCGTTATAGATGAGCGGTACGCCGTTCCAGGTGACGGAAAACACAGCCAGAGCCTGAGCAAAGATGCCATACTTTTCATATTCGGTACCGTTCCAGGTATTCTCATCATGGTTGGAGGTAAACCAGGCGCGCATGGATCCGTCGCCTATTTCTGAATATCTGACAAGCAGATCTTTGAGCTCAATGAAGCTCAAATTCCCTTCGCAGAAATCCTTAGTCCTGTGCATCCAGTTCCAAACGTAGCTGGCATCGAAGACTTTTCCGTATTCAGGATGATCGAGTTCATCAAATTCACCAAGCCAGAAAAGTGGTTTCAGTTTTTCCACTGCAGGTCTGGCCTGCTGCCAGAAGTCCAGCTGCACCCAGGCGGCCAGGTCACAGCGGAAACCGTCGATATCGGTTTCGCGGACCCAGAATTTCATAGCCTCAATCATGGCCTGGCGCATTGTGGAATTAGAATAATCCAGTTCAATAATGTCGTCCATTCCTGAGGCCGTCCGGAAGTCGCCGGTGTCCGGATCCTTAAGGTAAAAGCCGGGATTTGTACGCGTCCACACATGATCCCAACCGGTATGATTTGCCACCCAGTCTATGATTACTTTAAAACCTAAGCTGTGAGCTTCATTTACCAGATGTTTGAAATCTGCCATGGTCCCAAATTCCGGGTTAATGGCTGTATAATCCGAAGTTGCATACTGGCTTCCCAAAGAGCCTTTCCTGTTTTTCTGTGCGATCGGGGTGATGGGCATCAGCCAAAGGGTCTCAACTCCCATATCTTTAAGTCTCGGAAGATGAGCCTCGAAGGCACGGAAGGTACCTTCGGGTGTATACTGACGGACGTTTACTTCATAAATATTGGTGGTGTGCTTCCAGCTGCAGGTTATATCCATTATACGCAAATAGTATTACTCTTAAAAATCAAAAGGTCGGGAAAGCTCCTTAAATGAATAACCCAACGGCTCATTATACCCATCCACAAATTTGAAACTGCATTTTGAGCATGAAAAACCCTGCAAATGCAGGGATATATTATTGGATTGTTTAATCTTCTTCTCCATCATCAAAAGGCTCATCAGCAAAATCAAGTGACTCATCATCATCAAAATCATCATCTTCATCTGCGAAGTCACCTTCTTCAAAATCATCATTAAAGGCAAAGTCATCGTCATCGTTCAGCAGGGGCATGACAGGTTTTTTGCTCTTACCGTTACTTTTGCCCGGTGCTTTAAGCGGAACTGCTCCGAAACGGAAAACAGTTATCGGATAGTTTACGACAGGTTTTTCCTCCACCACTTCCACAAGTTCGCAGAAAAATTCCCAAAGGTCCAACAGTCCGTACTGAAACTGTGCCCGGTCGCCGTCTGTTTCAAAAGCTTCATCAATATAAATATCAGACATAATCTCACCATCACCTTCGTCAGTCATATCCTCCAGTGGAACCGATTTTATAATGGTGCCGTCAGATTCGAGCAGGTTAAACGCAGACAGCTCTTCGCCCTGCAGACTAAAGGCACTCTTGATCCCTACATGAAGGTTCCAGAGTGTTTGCTTTCCCTTGATTTCAATATCACGGAAAATATTGTCCTTGGCATCTAAAATTACACGGATTTTATAGACCATTATCGCTTTCTTATTTTAGTTTTTCAGATTGTTTACGGTACAAATATAGGATAATTGTAAGCGGAGCAGAAAGTTTTAAAAATCTTTTTTTTTAAAATATTTTATTACATTACGCACCTTCTAAGGCTCCGTTTCCAGCATGAATGTGAAGGTTGTACCTTCCAGATAGACACTGTGCACAGAGATCGCTTCCTTATGTGCTTCCAGTATATGCTTCACGATCGCCAGGCCTAATCCGGAACCTCCTCCCCGGCGGCTTCGCGACGATTCTACCCGATAAAACCTTTCAAAAATACGCGGCAGGACCTCCTTCTTGATTCCCATGCCGTTATCGGCTACCTCCACGAGCACCTTTGTGCGAAGCTTATTAGTACGTACTGTTATCAGCGCATTTTCGCGGTTGGAATAGTAGATGGCGTTGGAAATAAGGTTTATGAGTACCTGACTTATGCGCTGCCTGTCGGCCCGCACCATAATTACGGTATGAGAGGTCTGAAGCTGCATCCTGGCATCCTTTTTTTCGGCTTCCAAATCCAGCATATCCATGATTTCGCGTATGAGGACATTAAGGTCGAAGGTGGTGATATTGAGGTTTATCTCGCCATACTCAAACTGGTTCAGCATATCCAGGTCTTTCACGATATCAAGCAGTCTTTCCACCGATTTATCAATCCGCTCAAGGTACTTATCACGGATGGCCAGGTTCTCCACTCCTCCGTCAATCAGTGTTTCCACATATCCCTGGATAGAAAAGAGAGGTGTTTTAAGCTCGTGTGAGACATTGCCGATGTATTCTTTCCGGTAGGTCGCCATGCCCTTCATTGTATCAATCTCCGTTGCGTTTCTCTGAGACAGCTCAGACACTTTTTCACCCAGCTGTGTGAAACTCATTTCGCTCTCCCCCATTGGAATGATTCCCTGCGGAAGGATAGTGCTGATGCGTTTGATCTGCTTTTTTCCATAATAGCCAAAGAGAAATTCCAGAAGGAAATAATTAACGGCCAGCATGATAAGGACACAGAGTGACATGATCATGTAAAAACGGTTACGGTCCTCCGTAAGCTGCTCCTGCGAAAGATTGAAGGCCAGCGCCACAAAGACCGTCACAAGGGTTATGAACAGTGAGGCGATGAAAGTTAGTTCCCTGAATTTCAATATCGTATCTTTTGCTGGTTGTGTGGTTAAACAATAAGTTTGTAGCCAATTCCCTTAAGGGTCTGAATGGCATTGAGCCCAAGTTTCTCGCGCAGCCTGCGGATGTGTACATCAATTGTCCGTTCGCCCACGACCACATCGCTGCCCCATACCTTCTCCAGGATTTCTTCCCTTTTGAAGACCTTGTCTGTATTTGAAGCCAAAAGATAAAGGAGGTCAAACTCCTTTTTTGGCAAAAGAAAAGCCTGCCCGTTCCGGGAAACTTTGAAATTATCCTTATCAATCACCAGATCACCCACCTCAATGAGCTTAGCCTTATCATTTACATGTGAGGTGAGCTGCAACAGTGCATTCACTTTGGAAATAAGGACCTTTGGCTTGATGATCTTCACAATATAATCATTACCACCGGCCTGGTAACCCGCAAGCTGGGAAAATTCTTCACTTCGTGCCGACAGGAAAACAATAAGTGTTTTCTGAAGAGATTTAATCTGTCGTAGTTCCTGGCAGGTTTCAATACCATCCTTCCCCGGCATCATAACATCCAGAAGAATAAGATCCGGCACCAGTTTACGTGCCTTTTCTATTCCTTCTTCACCACCACTGGCTGTAACAACTTCATATCCTTCCTTTTCCAGATTATAGGAAAGGATTTCCAGAATGTCCAGTTCATCATCAATCAGTAAGATCTTCTTAGTGCTCATCTTCAGTTTTTATCCTTTCAAAATTACTAAAAATTAATACGTGCGTGAGCGAAGCTGCCTTTATTCACGCAAAGTTAATATTCGGTTTTACCTGTTCATTATTAATTAAAACAAACTTAAAACTGCGTACACAGCATTTCAAAGCATACTGAAGACCTTTGCACTGAAAGAAAAACAAGTTAAAACCAAGAAATGAAAATCACTAAATTAAGTGTTGGAGTATTGTTCCTTTTGGGAACCGCACAGGCACTTTCAAGTCAACAGGTACAGAATGATACCGTCAAGAAAGAGAAGGAGATTGAAGGCGTGGTTCTTCGGGGCAGCGTAAAGAAAAGTGCGGAAAGCAACCTTATCAGTTTGCAGCGAAAGTCGGCAGAGGTAATTGAAAGAGTGGGCGCCGTACAGCTTGAAAAACAGGGAGTCGGCGATGTATCTGTGGCCGTTACCAAAGCCACCGGCGCACAAAAGCAGGAAGGCAGCGGTCAGGTGTTCATTCGCGGACTAGGCGACAGAAGTAACTCTACCAGCATGAATGGCCTGCCCATTCCTTCCAATGATCCTGCGTTTAAAAACATTGACCTCAGCATCGTAAAAACAGACAAGATCGATTTTGTAGGTCTTGAGAAAGTATATAACCCAAAACTTTGGGGCGATATGGCAGGCGCAAACGTAGATATTGTGTCTAAAGTATACACCGGCAAGCCTTATTTCAAAGTAAACATTGGCTCTTCCATTAATTTTAACGCTTTTTCAAAGCCCAACTTTTACCTGCAGAACGGACCGGACTATCTGGGTTTTAAACAGATCAACAAGCCCAAAAATGCGAAAATTGCCCAATTCGGTTACGCCTTTAATACAGGCTGGCAGAACGAAGAAACATTTACTCCCATCAATTCATCCCTTGGTGTTGACTTTGGCAGATCTTTCAGCATTGGTGAAGAAGGTAAACTGAGTGTTTTCGGATTCGGCAATTTTGACAATGATTACAATTTTACTGAAGGCATCGTGCGTTCTGTTGATAATTCGGGTGCGCCATTAAAAGACCTGTGGGGCCAGGAATTCACTTATGACACCAACACCACGGGCCTGCTTAACCTGAACTACCGCATCAACAGCAATCATACAGTAAAAGCCACCACCAATTATATCCATACCACAGAGCAGAGACTGGGCAATTATGCAGGCTATATTCGCGACACCAATGAGGACCGCGCAAATGAAACTGCCCACCTCAGGCGGGCAACCTATAAAACCAATGATCTCTGGATCAACCAGATTGCCGGTGAACACCGCATTACCGATCCGCTGAAGCTTTTCTGGAACCTTGGGTATAACCGTCTGGACAGCAGAAGACCGGACCGTCAGCAAAACATTTCTGTAGAAAACCAAAATACAGGTTTATATCACTTTATCGCCGGAAATGCCGGTGCAAATCACCGTTATTTTGACCAGCTGCTGGAGAATGATTACGTTGCCAATCTTCATGCTGAATATAACTTAAATGAACAGTTGAAATTCACCGTTGGTTATCGCGGCCGTTTAAAAGATTCAGATTTCCGGGCTACACAATATAATTTCCGGGTAAAACTGGCGCCCGGCAATTACTATGTAACTCCCGATGATTACGGGGCATTCTTTAACTACGACAACTACCAGTCCGGAGCATTCTTCGACATCAGAACCTTCCGCGGAATTGTAGGTGCCGACGAGATGGCCCTGGTGCCTCAGTACTACCAGTCTGAAGTGATGAACCATGGTGTATTCGCCAATGCCGAATTTAAAGCAGGCGAAAAGCTGACTGCCCAGCTGGGTGTGAGCTACGAAAATCTTCAGCAGTCGATTCTCTATAATACAAGTATCCAGGACGGCGATGTTGATAAAGACTACTCTAAAATCCTGCCTGCGCTGAATGTGAAATACAGCCTTAACGATTTTCACAACCTTCGTCTGTCTGCCTCCAAGACCTATACTACTCCACTTCTGCTGGAAATTGCACCTTTCGAGTATGAAGATATAGATGAACTGAGCTTTGGAAATACCGACCTGAACCCCGCAGACAATTATAATCTGGACCTGAAATGGGAATGGTTCCCTAAAAGAGGCGAACTGATATCGGCCACAGTGTTTGGAAAATATATTGCAGACCCCATCTCCCGCGTCACAGTAAACTCCTCTTCCAACTCGGTTTCCTTTGTAAACTCCGGCGACAGCGGGATGATCTTCGGTATTGAAGCGGAATTCAGAAAAGATCTTTACACGCGCGGAAATTCAAGGCTATATACTTTCCTGAATGCCACTTATCTGAACACTGAGCAAGAGCTGGATGCCCAGAAGGTAGCAAGGGAAAATCCAAACTCAAAAGTAGCGGTCTCCTTTATCAGTACCCAGGATAAGATGCAGGGCGCTTCGGACCTACTCGCCAACCTGAACCTGGGTTGGGAGCAGAAATGGAACCGCAACACAATGGATGTGGTACTTTCCTACTCTCATATTTCAGATAACATCTATGCTTTGGGTTACGAAAGTAAAGGAAACCTGGTAGACAAAGCGGTTAACTTTCTGGACGCCACCGTAAGGTTTACACTGAACAACGGACTCGGCATCTCGGCCAGCGCGAAAAATTTACTCAACACCAACTTCACCCGGGTACAGGCCAATACCAATGGTGATGTAGTTGTTAGGGATTACAAAAAAGGAATTAACGCCGGAATCGGCTTATCCTATCAGTTTTAAAAGCAAAACCAAAATAATCTAATAAATAATTTTACTATGAAAAAGAACAATCTGAAAGTACTTGCAGCAGCACTTATTCTGAGCACAGCCACATTTACAGTGCAGTCCTGCAGCAACGATGATGATCCCATTATCACTACTCCGGCAGGAAGTTTTGAACCGGGAAATTTTAAGGGCGAAATCACGTCAGGAAATGTAATTACCCTGGATCCTTCCAAGGTGTACAAACTGACCGGTCCACTGATCGTGAAAGAGGGTGGCAAACTGATTATTCCAGCCGGAACCAGAATTGAAGCCACGGGCGGAACTTCAGCTTATATTACCGTTGAACAGGGCGGACAGATCTTTGCCAACGGTACAGCTGCTGCACCGGTGGTGTTTACAGCCTCCAATGCCACTCCCGGCGCCTGGGGAGGTGTTGTACTGTGCGGACGTGCACCAATCAACAAAGGTACTACAGCAATGTCCGAAGTGGGCAATGCAAGCTATGGCGGAAACATCGCCAATGACAACTCAGGTGTGCTGAATTACGTACGTATAGAATATGCCGGCGCCATCTTCACCGCTGAAAAAGAATTTAACGGCCTGTCTCTGTTTGGTGTGGGCAGCGGCACCCAGATCAACAACTTAGCCGTAGTAAACGGTTCGGATGACGGTATTGAATTCTTTGGCGGAACTGTAAATGCTACCAATATCCTTTCTGTAGGTAATGAAGATGATGCTTTTGACTGGACAGAGGGCTGGAACGGTACTGTGAGCGGTGTTTACACTAAAAGAAGAACCGACAATACCGGAAACAGAGGTATTGAAGCGGATAATAATTCCAATAACAGAGATGCCAACCCAAGATCAAACCCAACCATCAAGAATGCAACATTCATTGGCGCACTTACAGGTGAGGCTGACGGGATAAAGCTTAGAGAGGGAACCTATGCAACGATTGACAACGTAGTTCTGTCAGGCTGGAAAACCGGTATCAATGTGGAACATGACCAGTCCGTGACCTTCTTCAACGGTGGTGGCAAAATTACCAACGTCAGATTTGACAATGTACAAACCGAAGCGTCAGCTAAAGCGACAGCAGTAGGAACCACACCGGGAGTTACTGTACCTGTTCTGCCGGGCACATTTACTGTAAATGCTGCAGCTACCGGTGCAGGCGGAAGCAACGGAACGGGACTGCCATCATGGGCAACGGGCTGGAGCGGACTGTTTTAACGAACTTTTTTTCTTTCATTCATATCACCAAGACGCCGGGATTTCCGGCGTTTTTTGGCATTTCCACTGTTCCCAATATTAATTTTTTCGGATTCAATGTTAATTTAATATGAATTTTTTGTTAATTCAACAATAATTATCTTACTTTGATTTTACAAACGGGCTGGACCCTAAACAAAATGAGATATGAAAAAGTTCGCAATTAAAACAGCAACATTGGCAACCCTCCTGTTATTAGGCTTTACAGGAAATGCTTATGCACAAGAAAATAATCTGATTGAGGAGGTAAGAATTACTGATACCGACGATTTCACACCACTAAGAAACCTTATTGAACAGAATTTTGATTTTACTGATCCCGACCTTAGCGAAGGAACCACAAATACCCTTGTAAAATTTAATATCTCTGCTGAGGGTAAAATTGAGAATGTACATGCAGACAGCAGATGCAAATACATTAACAAAAACCTTGAAAACGCATTGAGCGAACTGCAGTTCCGCGTGAAAGGAAAGCATGAAAGGCCAGTCACCTATGTAATGCCGGTTCAGATCGCGATTGCGTCCCGCTAAGAATTTTTATGATTACAAAAACGAAACCGGCTCCAAAGGGAACCGGTTTTATTATTTATTTAAATACTCAAAACTTTGAACGGCCTCCAAAGTTCGGCTGACTTCCTCCTCCTTTATGGCATCGCTGATAAAGTAGGTCTCATATCCGCTGGGTGGCAGGTAGATTCCGTTCTTCAGCATGTGGTGGAAGAAATTGTTAAAAAGTGAATGGTTGGCCTGTTGCGCCCCGTCAAAATCCGAAACTGCGGCGATATGGAAAAATACGCTCATCATGGAGCCTTTCCTGTTGATGCGGTGTTGGATATCTTTGCTGTTCAGTATTTTACCAAATTCAAAATCAAGGGTTTCGGTAGTCTTGTTAATGCGGTCGTAGAAACCTGCATCATTCTTAATCAGCTTCAGTGTCTCCAGTCCTGCGCGCATGGCCAATGGATTTCCGCTTAAGGTTCCGGCCTGGTATACTGCACCTTTAGGTGCCAGGTGGTCCATGATCTCATTCCGTCCTGCAAAAGCTCCTACCGGAAGCCCACCGCCTATCACCTTTCCGTAAGTCACCAGGTCGGCTTTCACGCCGAAGACTTCCTGCGCACCGCCGAATGCCAGTCTGAAGCCGGTCATTACTTCATCGAAAATCAATAAGGCACCATTTGCATCACATACCTTTCTCAGTTCCTGCAGAAAATTATTTTCAGGTAAAACGCAGCCCATATTCCCAGCCACAGGTTCAATGATCACTGCGGCTATTTCACCTTCGTTATGTCGGAAAAGATCCTGAACCTGCTCAATATCATTATATCTCGCGAGCAAGGTATCCTTTGCTGTTCCCTGGGTGATTCCCGGTGAATTTGGGTGCCCGAAAGTAATGGCACCACTTCCCGCTTTGATGAGGAATGAATCGGAATGTCCGTGGTAGCAGCCTTCAAATTTCACAATTTTGTCCCTTTGGGTAAATCCTCTGGCCAGTCGGATGGCGCTCATACAGGCTTCGGTTCCGGAGGATACCATGCGGATTTGGTCTACATTGGGAACATTCTCTACGATAAACCTGGCGACCTCCGTCTCCAGCTCAGTAGGTGTACCGAAAGAGAAACCCTTCTCCGCCTGCTTTTGAATCGCTTCCAACACAACAGGATGGGTATGTCCCAAAATTGCAGGACCCCAAGAGTTGATATAATCCACATAAGTGCGGTCATCTTCATCGGTCATGTATGCACCTTTTGCCGATTTCATAAAAACAGGTACACCGCCTACAGATTTGAAAGCTCGGACAGGCGAATTAACACCGCCCGGAATATAGCGCTGCGCTTCGGAAAAAAGCGCAGAACTCCTTTGATAGATCATCAGTTTATTTTTAGTAATGTAAATGTAAAGGCCGTTTATCTTGGCTTACGACCCTGAAGGAAGACCAGCTCGCCGGCACTCAGTTTCTTACCGTCCTCCATTCGGTTTTTTGCCAAAAGTTTATCCAGGCGTACTCCGAATTTCTGGGCAATAGCATGCATATCTTCACCTACTTCCGCTTTATAGGCCGGAACATTTCCTTCAGCACTTTTAGACTCCAGGAATACGATAGCATTCTGCTTCAGTTTGTTGCTGCTCATATCATTCCATTTCATGAGACGGCTTTCGCTGATTCCGAACTTATCGGCAATCTGCAGCAGGTCCATATCGGCGGGTACCACAAGATATTTCATCCCTCCATTAGGATGGTTTTTTACCAGTACATTTTTCAACAAATCGCTGTTCTTCAGCTGCTGTACTTTCTTCTGTTGCGTAGCATAGGAAGTCTGCTCGTAGCGCACCTTAATAGTTTTAGGCTCACTTTCAGCAGATGATTTCCGTGCAGGATTCATCTGAGCAAGGAAGGTACGGTCGTCCTGGAGCGAAGGATATCTGTTAAGTAAAGCTGCATAAACGGTTTTGGAGTCAGTGTTATCGTATTCGTACAATTTATGTCTTTCTATGATGGAAAGAAGAATCTGGGCATAGCGCGGATTAGTGGCATAACCCGCTTTTTTCAGACCATGAGCCCAGCCTTTATAATCCCTGATATCGAGTTTGAAAAGATTGACGTAGTATTTTCTTTCTGCCAGAAATCTGGAATGGTCTTCATAGCTTTGGCGGACATCCTCATAAACGCGGAAACACTCGTTGGGAGCATCATCATTATGCCTCATTGTCTTTCCGGTCCATTCGTCTTTGCATTTGATCCCGAAATGGTTGTTACCTTCCTTAGCAAGGCGGCTTTGTCCGGCACCGGTTTCCAGAAGCCCCTGTGCAAGCGTGATAGAGGCAGGAATTTTAAATTTTTCCATTTCCTGCACCGCATAGGGTGCAAATTTTTGAATATACTGTTCGTCTGTAGACCAGGTTTGGCCTTGAATTTGCGATAAAATAATCAGTGCGAAAGCAATAAATATTTTTCTCATAAGCGGTTGTTTACTCAACTTAATATGTTTTAATTAGTGGTCGGCCCTTCCTGCTCAGCAGGAGATTAGCCCCTTCTATACCCTGCATTCCACCTGTATGGAAAGCCAGAATTTTACTTCCTTTAGGAAAATATCCTGCTTCTATCAGGTCAAAAATACGCTGCATCAGCTTGCCTGTATATACAGGGTCCAGCGGTATGCCGTATTTCTCTGCAAAAACATTTATAAAACGAATATTTTCGTCAGATATTTTGCCGTACCTGTCATTTGTACCGTTAATCAGCGAAAAATTATTTTTACCTGACAAACTATGCACCGATTGCTCCAGCGAGTCATCATTAACTGTCTTAAATCCCAAAATCTTCTGCTCTGCACTTGCAAACTTTGATATTCCGGCTACGGTTCCGCCGGTGCCAACAGCGCAGCAAAGATAATCAAAACTTTTTGTTTGCTCATTCAGCATGTGCTGCACGCCATTTACAGCCAATTCATTTGTCCCGCCTTCCGGTATCACCAGGGCTTCCGGAAATTCCTGCAGCAGCATTTGAGTCAGTTCCTTCTTATTCCGGTATAGGTCACGAGAGACAAAACGTAAGGTCATGCCCTTGCCTGCGGCGAAACTCAAGGTGGGGTTTTCCTGCCATTTATCTGCGAGTTCATCACCACGTATAATTCCAGTTGTCAGTATATTTTCAATTTGGCCCAACGCTGCCACAGCAGCGATATGGTTGGAGAATGCACCTCCAAACGTAATCAATTGGGGATTAGCCGGCTTCTGCGCCAGATAGTGGTTGATGTTGTAAAAGAGTTTCCAGTATTTATTACCTGAAATTTCAGGATGTATCAGGTCCTCCCGCTTAATGAAAAGCCGCACATCGCTGTTTTCCAGAGGAATTTCGGTAATTGGGATGTGCACTTCAGGAAAAATCATTCGGCAAATTTGGGGAAAAGATTGGAATCAAAGAGAAAATAGAACGGAAATTGAAAAGTGCCGCTTCATGGAGGCAACTGAATGATATTTAAACTTTAAGCTAAATTAGAGCTCGTAAATTAAGATTATGAATAGATATCCTCCAAAAAATATCATCAAGCATTTACGTGATGAATCCAATTTTGATGTGCTCTATTAAAAACTGCAGCGTTCCATATCTGGAGAACCATCATTCTGATCCTCCATGTGTGCAAGCCGTAAAAACCTAAAACAAACAATCATTATTCAACAA
The DNA here is from genome assembly GCA_964468335.1 of uncultured Chryseobacterium sp. GTDB lineage: Bacteria > Bacteroidota > Bacteroidia > Flavobacteriales > Weeksellaceae > Marnyiella. The sequence continues at coordinate 15,896 of CAYXUO010000002.1, forward strand.
TAATATATAGCAATCTGAATTACGGACCTCCAACACAACGTCAGACCTTCCGAATTAAATCATATGTACCTCAACCCGAATTTCCTCCTAAAACTTCAATTTCTTATATTTACGAAGCGTTTAGTGAAATAAATCCTGCGTAACGGTATAAAAAGAGATATATGAAAATAGGTTTACTTGGTTTTGGAAAAACAGGAAAGGCAGTCGCCAATGTCATTCTGCTTAATAAAGACTTTGAGCTGGAATGGGTGCTCAAGCGAAGTACCCAACTGGAAAACAGAAGCGCAGCCGAATTTTTGGGCGTTGATTCCGCAGATCCCGGACACATATATTCCAGCGAAAGCATCTCGGTTCCGGAGCTGCTGGATCAACATCCGGTAGACTATATCATCGATTTCTCTTCTGAATCAGGAATTCACACTTATGGTTCATTCGCAGCAGAACGCGGCATAAAGATTATTTCCGCGGTGTCACATTATGGTGAAGCCGAGCAGGAACTGCTGAAGAAGCTGGCCTCGCAAACGGTGGTTTTCTGGAGTCCCAATATTACGCTGGGTGTAAACTACCTTCTTTTTGCAGCAAAATTCCTGAAAAAGATCGCTCCTGATGTGGACATCGTGATCGTTGAAGAGCATTTTAAAGAAAAGGACGGAATTTCAGGAACTGCAGCCAAGATTGCTGAGGCTCTGGACGTGGAAAAATCTGAAATCAATTCAGTCCGTGCCGGTGGAATTGTGGGCAAACATGAGGTGGTATTTGGTTTCCCTTATCAAACTGTCAGACTTACACACGAATCTATCTCGAGGGATGCTTTCGGAAACGGGGTGCTTTTTGTGGCCGCAAACCTAACCGACAAAAGCAACGGACTTTATAATTTCGAAGATATTCTATTGCCGTACTTTTCCACTAATTAATACATGCGTTTTTCCTATGCGCAGGTAACCCGGAAGTAAATTACTTTAATTGAATTTTTCCGGTTGAACAGCCTTAACTTTATATTGAAATTTAAAGGATGGGAGCATGCGAACACGGAATAATAATATCATTCGCTATTCACTGGGGATCTTACTTTTATTGGTAGCCATAAACTCCTTTGGGGGTGGCTGGTACGGAATGGCCGGAGCCCGTGATGTGCCCATATCGTGGTTGGAAGACACCCCTTTCCGGGACTACTTTATTCCAAGCCTGATTTTATTTCTAATTGTGGGTGGCTCTGCACTTATTGCTGCTATTGCAGTATTCCGCAGACTCGGTAGCGCGCGGAATGTGGCTTTCATCAGCGTGGTCATTTTAACTCTGTGGCTCACCGTGCAAATCATGATAATTGGTTATGTTTCCTGGATGCAGCCCACCACGGCAGTGGCAACCGTTCTTATACTTCTGTTAACCTTTAAACTTCCCAAAGATGGACGTTAAACATTTTCTGCTATGGCTGCCCATGATCGCAGTTGCATTTGCAAACGCAGCAATAAGGGAATTGGTGTTCATTAATCATTTCAGCGAGTCCCGCGCTCATCAGTTTTCAACAGCAACGCTTATCCTTCTCTGCGCAGTTTACATCTGGTTTGTATTTCCCTTTTTGAACATCGGGAATGCCCGACACTCCTTAATTATAGGTTTTGTTTGGGTTCTTTTAACAATCACCTTTGAATTTTCCCTGGGTCGAATGACAGGTAAGCCGTGGGCGGATCTTTTGTGCGACTACAATCTATTTGCAGGCCGTATCTGGGTAATTTTTCTGTTCTGTCTTTTTGTTTTACCGTATGTATTTTATTTTATTAAAGCCAAGCATCGAGCAAGAGGTTTGAAGTAAAATCAGGGTAAAGGCGCGCATTTTCCGTTATTTCTCTTTTTACATAATGATCTGATTTTCTTCAATGGATTTCCATAGAGATTTTTTTCTGCGGAGAACCGACTTCCAAAACTTTTGTTTTTACAACTAAACAGCGTATTTGGTCATAAAAACGGGTACAGTTATAAAAGTGCCAGGTTCCTATCATTAGTCAAAGCTACTTTATTTGTTAGACTACTCTAACTTATGTACCTTTACGGACCCAAACATTGGTATATGATGAAGCTAAAGCTATTTTTTCCTCTGATGCTCCTTGCAGAACTGTGGCCCGCTCAGATATATCCTACAGACAGCATTTCTGCCACACCCGTTCCCGATTCCGTTCAGGCAAATCAAACTCCTACCCTCTCAGCCATAGACGAAGTGGTGATTTCCGGTACAATGAAAGCAGTTAAGCGACTGGAAAGTCCAATTCCCGTGGAAGTTTACTCACCGGCTTTCTTCAGGAAAAATCCAACACCCAATATCTTTGATGCGCTGCAGAATGTAAATGGCGTTCGTCCTCAATTGAACTGTAATATCTGCAGCACCGGCGACATCCACATTAACGGACTGGAAGGGCCTTATACTATGGTTTTAATTGACGGAATGCCAATGGTAAGCTCACTGGGCACTGTTTATGGCCTAACCGGAATACCCAACTCCCTGGTAGAAAGGATTGAGATTGTGAAAGGCCCAGCATCGTCCCTGTACGGCAGTGAAGCCGTTGGCGGCATCATCAACATCATTACCAAAAAAGCAGAAAACGCACCGGCTTTCAGTGCAGACGTGATGTCCACCACGTGGGCAGAGTATAATATTGATCTGGGTTTCCGTATGAAGGCAGGCCCGGGCATCAGCGTGCTCACCGGCGTCAATTATTACAGTTTTAGTGAGGCCACAGACAACAATAATGACCGGTTTACCGATATTCCGCTGCAGAACCGGATATCGGTTTTTCAGAAATGGAATTTCAGGCGTCCGGAAAACAGGCTTTTCAGCATGGCGGCCCGGTATATGTATGAGGACCGCTGGGGCGGCGATGTACGCTGGAACCGTTCCTACCGCGGCGGAAATGAAATTTATGGCGAAAGCATCTATACCCGGCGAGCCGAACTTTTCGGTGCGTACCAACTGCCGGTTCGTGAGAGTATGAATCTGGCTTTCTCCTTTGTAAACCATGACCAGGACAGCCGGTACGGTACGCTAAGTTATATTGCAAATCAGAAAGTGGCCTTCGGACAGCTGGCCTGGGACCGCCGTTTGGGAAAACATGACCTGCTTGCAGGTGCAGCAGTGCGCTACACTTATTATGATGACAATACGCCGGCGACGGTTAATAATTCCAACACCAACCAACCCGAGAAAGTACTGTTGCCGGGTATTTTTGTTCAGGATGAAATTAAACTGAACAGCAGGCACAGTGCCCTGCTGGGCCTAAGATATGATTACAATCAGCTGCACGGTTTTATCGTGACGCCAAGATTCGCTTACAAATGGGCACCTGATGAGGAAAATATCCTGAGATTTAATGCCGGAACGGGTTTTCGGGTGGTGAATCTTTTTACTGAAGATCATGCGGCGCTGACGGGTTCGCGGGACATCCTCATACTGAACGGGCTGAAACCCGAAAAGTCCTATAATGCCAACCTGAACTTTACTAAGAAATTCTATCTGGAATCAGGCACAGTCATGGGCCTGGAGGCGACTGCCTTTTACACTTACTTTACCAACCGCATAGTGCCTGATTACGAAACCGACGCCAATAAAATCATTTATGATAATCTGGAAGGTCATGCGGTAAGCCGTGGCCTGAGCCTTAATGCAGACCTGAACCACAGCAGCGGTGTGAAATTCATCCTGGGGGCAACACTTATGGAAAATACGCTCACGGAAAACGGAGTGCAAACACAGCAACTCCTGACAGAGAATTTTACCGGCACCTGGGCCATTTCATACAAAATCCCCAACGCCAATCTAACCCTGGATTACACCGGAAACGTATACAGTCCCATGCACCTGCCACTTTTGGGAGATCTGGACCCACGTAAACCGAAATCGCCCTGGTGGAGCATACAGAATATACAGTTCACCTATGATGGTTGGAAGAAGTGGGAAATTTATGGCGGTGTAAAAAATATACTGAACTGGACACCAAACCGCGGAAATCCTTTCCTGATCGCGCGAAGCCATGACCCGTTTGACCAAAACGTGGTGTTCGATCCTTCGGGCCAGGCAGTCGCTACACCGGAAAATCCGTACGCACTTACCTTTGATCCCACGTATGTGTACGCACCCAACCAGGGAATGCGTGGATTCCTGGGTATCAGATTTAAACTGGACTGATATGAAATTTGCTGCTGCATTGCTTCTGTTTTGGTTTCCAATGTTCTGTTCGCAAAACGACAGAGACTACTACGACAAACATGCTCTGGAAAAAGCTGAAATCCGCCGTGTTGCCGAACCGCGTCCGCTGATTGTATTTATAACTGCCGACTGGTGTGCTTACTGCAGGCTGATGAAAAAAAAGATATTCAGTAATCCTGAGGTTGCAGGAAAATTGCAGGCTGACTTCTACCTGGCAGTACTGAATGGAGAATTTACGGAACCTATTGGTTGGGCAGGTAAGACCTACCGATTTTCTCCTAGCGGTCTGCGCACCGGCACTCATGAACTGGCGCTACATTTGGGCGCGGTAAACGGAAAACTGACTTACCCGACGATGGTTATTCTTGATGAAAATAATCAAGTTCTGTACCGGTACAGCGGCTATCTGAAAAGTCATGAACTGCTGGAGTTACTGGGCCATTTCAAAAAGTGATGGTCAGTTACTAAGTTTTCCCAGCTGGAAATCCGCTGGAGCAAAGGGTACAGGCAATGACTGGTGTGAACATTATTTAACTGTATTTGATTAACAGATAAGGTACGACAACTGTGAGATAGCTATTCAACTCTACGTTTGCCTGCCCTAAATGACCTTGTAATCAAATTCAAGCTTTATGAATGGTTCAACTATTTGTACATTTCATCCGGGATAAACACCACCTATATACTTTCTGCCCACAAAAAAACTTAATCGCGTGCAAAACCAACCTTTGGCCGGCTTATGGCTCTGTTCAACTCCTGGCACGACCTAAGTGCTGAAATCAAAATGACCAACCATTTAAAAGGAGCGTATGCCAAAAAGCTTAAGAGTAGGTAGGGAAATAAATAAAGATGAAGTTCAAAATTACAGTAGAGAGCATTAAAACAGTAGAAGAGATTACGGGGTATTGGCAGAATCAGGACTATATCAATTTAATGGAACGGTTTAATTTTCCTGATGCGGGCACCCTGAAACCGGAGAATCTAAACGAAATGCTGCAGATGGCCATTACAGATTTCGAACCGACTGAAGCGGCCGCAATCGTTTTAAACTATAAACTTTCTGAACGACTGAATGAAGGTCAGATCGCTCAGATATCCAATGACATGCTTTTAGACAAAGTATCTGAAGAGTACCCGGAAATTGATTTGCATTACGATCTCTTTAATATTAACCAATTGCTGCATAAGGCATATAACGGTAAATTCCCTAATGCAAAAGCAATATTGGCAGATTTTTCCATGGTTTCCAGCGAGGGCTATGAGGGAGAAATTACAAAGGAGATGGTACTTAAATCTTTTAATAATGGACTGTCTGACGGAAATCTAATCAAAAGGTTATTTACCGAACAGATGAGCACCGACCAGAAATTTACTGAAGCAGAAGCGGTTATCTGGGAATTAAATACAGAAGATTCCACAAGTTTTACGTTGATTACTTCAGAATATTGGTTAAACAAACAGGATATCTTAGCTCCGGAATTTGAAGGCGAGTGCCTTTTGCCGAAAGAGGAGGAAACCGAATAATCACGGTCAGTTCATTTTGGGCTTGCCATACAACTCCATTGGGGTTTATTCAAGCTGAAGTCTTTCCTACAAACTTCCAGAATCCCCAAAGTTTTCGACTGCGCAGATATTTAAAGTCGTGTTCATAGCTGTAGGCTTCACGTTCAAAGGAAATGGACTGGTAAGCACGGTGGCCGTTACGGAGCCGCATATACCAGTAAAAATACTCAAGGACATACCAAAGGTAGAAGAAAACGATAAATAGTTCCAGCTGCTGGCGCAGGTGTATTTTCTCGTGGTTCAGCAGGGTTCGGTTGCGGCGGAGCTCAGGATTTCTCAGGAAAATAAAGGGATAAAGGGTGATCCCTGAAATTTTTGTATTTTTGAGAAGCCAATGCCAAATGATGATCATAGCGCAAAGATAAAATTTTCAGCATTCCTTTTAACCAATGCAAAACAATCCAATCAAAGAAAACGAGGACTTTTATTTTAACGAACAGGGTTATAAGGTCTTTACAGAAGCGTATCACCTGAAGCGCGGTTACTGCTGTAAAAGCGGCTGCAGGCACTGCCCGTATGGATACGACAAGAAAACCGACACCTTCAAGAAACCAATTAAAAAATAAGACAGTCATGAAAAAATATCTTTTATTGATTTTAGCTTCGGCTACCCTGGGACTTACTTCCTGCAGCCCTTTCAATGTGCGTTCCGACTATGCCGAAACTGCTACCTTCAGCAATTACAGGACGTATAAATTAAGGATCGACGACCTTAAACTCAATGATATCGATAAGGACCGTGTTCTGAACGAAGTTTCACGCCAGCTGCAGACAAAAGGCCTGAGTGTTTCCGACAGTCCCGACCTTATTATCAATGTGAAGGCTAACCACAAAAAAATTAAAGATATCCAGAGCAGGAATCCTTACGGAATGTATGGTTGGGGCGGACCTTTCGGCTGGGGTGTGGGCATGAGCCGCACGTGGACTTCCAACCATAATGAAGGTGCACTGATCATAGACCTTATTGATGCCAAATCCAACAAACTGGTATGGCAGGGAATCGGCAGTGGAATTTCGGTAGACTCACCGCGATCCAAGCAAAAACAAATTCCGCAGATTGTAGCTGAAATAATGGCCAATTATCCGCCAAAAAAATAGCAGCAGTACTTTATAATAAACAGGAAGACCGCCCCATTGACTGGAGCGGTCTTTTACTTTGACAGTACTTTCTTACTGACCCATCAGGTCACGTAACCTTTCCTGCATAAGCTCCTGGTCTGAAAGTGCGTCCAGGCCAACAGTCATTATCAGGATTACCATGTAAATTACTGTAAGAGCGCTCAGTGCAATACCCACATAGCAAAGAATCTTTCCGGTCTTCAAGGTTTGAAAATCGGTGTAAAGTGTTGGATTGGCCAGGTATAGTGCTTCATCTTTTTTAGCCAGCACAAGACCTACAATGCCGCACACCAGTCCAATAATACCGTAGCAGCAGCATCCCAGGATGGAAATGATACCCAGTACAAGCACAAGCGTGGAATTTGGTAGTTTCTGTTCGTTCATAGTTTATTATTTAAGTTGTTTATTTAAACAGGAAATCATTGCGCATAAAGTAGGAAACCACCATGATTACGGAATTCAGGATGGCCAGGACAACCAGCGCTGAGGCGTAATTTCTTTTTTTATCTAAAAAATGGAGTGCTACAGTAATCCCAAAAACAATTAGTGAGTACACTGCCGGAAACAGCTGGAAAGCTTCCGCAAATCTGCCTTCCCAAACCATAAGCATCGCCCGCTGCGCGCCGCAGCCGAAACACTCAATGCCGAATATCTTTTTATTCAGGCAGGAAACCATATAATCTTCCGCAGCCATCTTTATATTTTATGCTTTCAATAATACAACTTTTTTTGCTTCTGACACATCAAATCTTCGCACGTTCATACTGGTGTGGAAATGGACAGTCTGCACCGGAATCAAGCGCACCCTGAATCGCCAGATAAGGATTCCTCAGTATTTCACGGGCCACAAAAATAAGGTCGGCCTGATCCTGCTTCAGAATCTCTTCGGCCTGGGCATCACTTGTAATAAGACCAACAGCGCCAGTGGGAATATGTGCTTCTTTTCTGATTCTTTCGGCAAAAGGCACCTGGTAGCCGTCGAAAACAGAGATGCGTGCACCATGGATGTTCCCGCCACTGGAAACGTCAATCAGGTCTACGCCTTTATCTTTAAGGACTTTCGCAAGTTGGACGCTTTCGTCCAAATCCCAGCCGTTTTCCGCATATTCAGTAGCCGAAATGCGCACAAACAGAGGATGATCACCGTCCAGAATTTCCTGAACAGCCTCTACAATTTCAATAAGGAACCGGCTGCGGTTTTCGAAACTGCCGCCATATTGGTCTGTCCGGATATTGGATAATGGCGAAAGAAACTGATGGATGAGATAACCGTGTGCAGCGTGGATTTCGATAAGATCAAAACCTGCATCCAGCGCCCGCTTTGCAGCGTCACGGAATGCCTGAACGAGATCCGCAATCTCTTCAACGGTCAGTTCGTGAGGTGTGCGTTCACTTTCGTCATACGGAATTGGCGAAGGTGCCACAGTTTCCCATCCTTCCTCCAGGGAAATCTGTTTACCATTCCAGGTAGAGGCTTTCCGTCCTGCATGCGCGAGCTGGATACCGATTTTGCTCTCGGAGTTATCATGTACAAAATCCACAATCTGTTTAAGTTTTTCGGCCTGTACATCATTCCAGATACCCATGCAGCGGTTCGTAATCCGGCCTCCGGGTACCACGCCAGTAGCTTCTACGATCAGTAAACCTGTTCCGCCCTGAGCGCGGCTGCCATAGTGAACGGTATGGAAATCATTGGCCAGACCATCTTCACAGGAGTACATACACATAGGCGACATCACCCAGCGGTTCTTAAGTTCGAGGTTCCTGAATTTTATTGGTGTATAAAGCATATTTGAATCTAATTTTTGTTAAAGGGTAAAGTTAGTGATTACAGCAGGAATGGGCGAACATCACTGCAATTCTGGCGACGGGACTTCAGCGTATTTTTTAAAGAAAAAAACAGTTACCTTTACTTTCCTATTTTTCAATGCATGCAGAAAGAAATCAAGATCGTTTTTGAAGAAATCGCCGGTTATTCCGAACTGAATGAGACCGAAAAACAACTGTTTGAAGCGGCCAAAAAAGTGAGAGAATCCGCGTATGCGCCTTATTCTCACTTTAAAGTGGGCTGTGCAGTACTGCTGGAAAACGGTGAAATCGTTACCGGAAGTAACCAGGAAAATGCCGCATACCCTTCAGGGTTATGTGCCGAAAGAACTACCATTTACTGGACATCTGCCAATTATCCCGGCGTGAAGATGAAAAAACTGTTTGTGATTGGCGCTCCTGATTCCGCAAATGCATCCATACCTATCCCACCCTGCGGCTCCTGCAGACAATCCATTCTGGAGTATGAAGCATTGCAAAACGAAAAAATAGAGATCTATTTCTCGTCATTAACGGGCGAAATTTTCAAGACCGCTTCAGTACGCGACCTGCTGCCTTTCTCCTTCGATTCCAGTTTCCTATAAATTATTAAGCAAAAATAGTTTTCTTTTCCATTGACATTCCGCATGTTGCACCTGCAGCTGCGACATTTTGCGGCTCATACACTCATCAACCTAAAATAAAGATTATCTTTGCGCCACTTTCAGAAAAGGGAATCACGTGCAATCCGTGAACTGTCTCCGCAACTGTAAATCACACGCCCACAGAGGTATTATGCCTCTTATGCAAAATATTTGTTTAACAAATGCCACTGGAAACGGGAAGGCAAAACAAATGTGAAAGTCAGGAGACCTTGCTGAAATACTGTTTTTTATTAATCGCTTTCGGAGGAAAAGTCGGATAACTGAGCGTTTTCACGCCCGGTCGTTTTACACTTTATTTTTTCCGGTAGGCATTTACTTTAACTAAAATTTTTTTTCATGAAGAAAAGAGTAATTTTTGTTGGAGCCTTGCTTGTCGTTAGTTCGCATGCACTGTCCCAACAACAGGATGTAACCCAGATTAACGAAGTAACGGTTGCTTCCAAGATTCCGCAGCAGCTTCACAAGACCGGTAAAAACGTAAAACTCCTGACCAAAGAGGAACTGGCGAAGTACAAGAGTCAAAATGTAGCCGAGGTGCTGCCGCAGGTGGCCGGTATCCAGATCAGCGGTAGTGCAAACAATGCACAGGAACCTAAATTCAGCAAGGTACGTGGCGGAAAACTGGCTAACATCCTAATTCTGCTGGACGGTGTGCCACTTAAAGACGTCACCGGAAATGACTACAGCGCGATGGACCTTAGGCTGCTCGCTCTTGAAAATGTAGAGAGCATTGAAGTCCTGAGCGGCGCATCATCTGTTCTTTACGGCTCCAATGCGGCCGGTGCCGTAATCAATATCCGCACGTTAAAAAACTCCGGGAAAACTGTGGAAGGCGAAGTTTCAGCCAGAGGCGGTTCCTACGGAACATTTGCCCAAAATGCAGCTGTGCGTGGAAACATCAGCGGATTTAACTATCAGCTTTCCGGATTCAACGAAAAGTCAGACGGATTTTCATCAGCTGAAGGTCAGGGATTCGACAAAGACGGCTTCGAAAAGCAGAATGCCTCTGGAACTTTAGGCTACCGGGGGGCGCGCGTAAGTGCAAACGTTCAGGCGGGCTGGAACCACCACCTTTTTGAATATGATGCCGGAGCATTTGCCGATGGAATGAGCCGTGGCGACGATACGCAGAAATTCATTGGTGCCAATGCGGATTTTAAGTATGCAGATGGCCAGCTGGTGGCTAATATACGTTATACCAATACCGAACGAACGATTCAGGGATATGCCAACGACGCTTACCGCGACGAATATTTCTATGGTGGCAATCACCTTTTTGCGGAACTCTTCAATAATTATAAAGTGTCGGAACGATTCAGCATCACTGCGGGCGTCCAGCATGAGAGACAGCAGCTGGGATCCAGCTCGATGCCGTGGGGCAGTTCTGAAATGCAGGAAGACCTCATAAAAGCGGACACCGAACTTTATAACACCGATATTTTTGCCAAAGCCAGCGTGAATTACAGGGGTTTCCATCTGGATGCAGGTTCCAGAATGACCGACAATTCCCGGTTCGGAAATCATTTTGTATACAGCGTAAATCCTTATTACCTGAAAGAGGCCACAGGGATGTATTACAAGATAGGTTACTCCTTTGCCACAGCCTTCATTGCGCCTACATTATATCAAACCTACGGCACCCTACCCTACACTACTGCAAACTTTGATCTTAAGCCGGAACGAAACAGCACACACGAGGTAGATCTCAGTATCGGTAACAGGGACCGCAGCCTGGTTTTTAATGCTACCGCTTTCCTCACTGAGGAGAAGGATGTTTTTGCCTATGTGATGAATCCGGACTTTACAGGTAATTTTGTCAATGTGGACGAAAACAGGATAAAGGGAGTTGAACTGGGCATTGATTACCGGATTATTGATCAGGTGAAGATTGGCGGTAACTACAGTTTTGTTGAGAAGGAGAAGGAAGCGACACAGCTTCGAGTGCCCAAAAACCGGATAAATTCATACGTTGACATCACCCCATTGGCGGGAACACGGATTGCGTTTTCTCATCAGTTTGTTTCCAAACGGGCCGATTATTATTTTAATGAGAATTTTGAGCGTGTAGATGTCAGTCTTGATGCCTATCACCTTTTGAACCTGAATGTAAACCAGAAACTGGGGAAATCATTCGAGGTCTTCGGAAATATCGGCAATCTGTTCAATACAGGCTACACCGATGTGGTAGGATTTACCACCAAAAGGCGGAATTATACAGCAGGATTCAGTTTCAGGTTCTGATGAATTACTGACGGTAAAAAAATTTGCGGCGCAAAAATTTCATTTTTGCGCCGCAAATTTTTTATAGCTTTAACCTAAATCAGTCGTCCGAAGAGAAAATACCGCTCACCAAAGAAGTAATCAGTGAAAGCGCAATACTGAAGATAAAGGCCCACCAGAACCCGTCGATCTGCATACCGTCTATAAAATAGTCGGCGATCAGGATTACGACTGCATTAATGACCAGTGAGAAAAGTCCCAGCGTGATGATTGTAAGCGGAAGTCCCAGCAGTTTAAGTATGGGTGATACAATCAGGTTTAAAATTCCCAACACAATGGCAAAAACAATGGCGGTGGCAAATCCGTCAATATGTACACCCGAAAGAACTTTGGTAAGTAAAAAGGCAACCGCGGCGGTTACCAGCAAATTGATAATAATCCTCATAATTTACAGTTTTATAGTTTCGTAAAGTTAGTAAGATTTGTTCTTTTGAAAGTCAGACTTTTACCCATCCACGAGAATTTCCAGAAACCACGGACCTTAAGGAGTCCATTCTCTGTAATCTGTGCCGAAGAATCCCAAAACCTTCCGGAACTGGCATCATAGATTTTTCCGTTCTCCCAAATATGATTTTTTGCATTGTACACTAAACCCTCAAGAATTTCCATGCCGATAATCTTTCTCTTTCGAAGCTCCGGCTTCGGGTTCCGGTGGTCCAGGCGCGTATGCGGCGGTTTGCCGCTTCCGAGTTCAGGGTTGAACCACAAAACCTTCGCCTTGTAAGCACCTCCGCTTTTATAGACGCCCACGGCTACCGAATGATCAGTGGCCAGCCAGGTTCCCAGCACCTGATCTGCGCGGGACTGGCTATAAAAAACGGAAAAAGAAAAAAGGAGGATAAAAGTGGATATTTTTACAAACATACTAAGCTATATGCAATCTCTCTGCCATCACAATACCTAAAAAAGAATTTATACAGTTGCAAACAGACACCTGCCCTAATCTGTAAACAAACAGAAAACTGCGAAATTCATGTACGTAAGTTAATTGCAGAAATAAAAGAGTCAGCGATTTGATCACGGCAGCTTTCCAGAAACCTGGAGTGGATATGGTTAAATTTGTATTCTACCTGATTTTGTTATATTTGTCATTAAACTAATCAACCATCTATGAAAAAACTGTTACTGTCCCTGTTCATTGCGACATTATCAACAAATTCGAACCTTTATGCCCAGGAAGAAAACACCTCCAGAACGGCTGTGATTATGTATGGTGGCATCGGCTATGGCAAAGTAATCAACAGCGACGAACCTAATTATAATATCAGCACCAACACAGCCGAACTTCTGGTCAACTACCGGTTCTCCAAAAGTGCCGGGATTGCCGCCGGACTGGGTTTCTCTGAACTCAGCGGCAGCGGGTTCAACACCGGTGGCAACTTCTACCATGAAAGAAGCGCCCTCAAGATACCGGTAGTCCTTACGATGAACATTAACACCGGGAACCGCTCACAATACTTTGCGCAATTGGGCCCCTATGCGCAGACCACTCTCCAGGACAGGCAAACCTATCTTACAACTATAAATAATGATGTTTACAAAGGATGGAACTTTGGGGTGCAGCTGGGTGTAGGAATGACATACACCATTTTTGACAACCTTAGCCTGGGTATACAGTTATTAACTCAGTCCGATTTTACAGACCAAAATGCATCAACACACCCGAATATTCAGAAAATAAAGAATGTGAGCAGCTTTGGTATGCTGTTGAAGTATGATTTGTAGAATGGAAAGTGGTCAATTGCTGAATATCAGGCAAAACTTGAACTTCCCCCTGGAATAACTGTTCGACCTAAATTTTTGTAATTCAGCACGCTGAACAGCCGCATTAAAAAGCCACCGGAGATTTCCAGTGGCTAATATTTTATTTTGCCGAAAATTAATTATACGTTAAATCGGAAGTGCATGATATCGCCATCCTGAACGATGTACTCTTTACCTTCTACACCCATTTTACCTGCTTCCTTCACCTTGGCTTCGGAACCGTAAGATACATAGTCGCTGTACTTGATGACCTCGGCACGGATAAATCCTTTTTCGAAATCGGTATGGATTACTCCTGCAGCTTGTGGAGCGGTCCACCCTTTACCTATGGTCCAGGCACGGACTTCCTTCACACCTGCAGTAAAATAAGTCTGAAGCTGCAGCAAGTCATACGCTTTACGGATCAGTTTGTTTACGCCAGGCTCGTCCAGACCCATTTCATCAAGGAACATCTTTCTTTCCTCAAACGTTTCCAGTTCATTGATGTCGGCTTCAATCTGAGCGGCAAGCACCACTACCTCAGCATTTTCACGCTTAGCCATCTCCTCAATCTTCGCAATCCATTCGTTACCGTTCTTAATTGAATTTTCGTCTACATTACACACATACAGTACAGGCTTGTTGGTAAGCAGCTGTACATCGTCAATGAGGGCTTTAGTATGGTCATTGGTTTCGAACTCGCGCGCATTGCGGCCGTCTTCCAGGAATTTCTGCAGGTTCTGCAGCGTTTCATAGTTCAGAAGATCCTCTTTTTTACCGGATTTTATAAATTTCTTTGCCTTATCCACCGCCTTAGCAACTGTTTCCAGATCCTTCAGCTGCAGTTCAATATCAATAATCTCCTTATCGCGCATAGGATCCACAGAACCTTCTACGTGGATGATGTTTCCGTTTTCAAAGCATCTTAAAACATGGATGATGGCTTCACATTCGCGGATGTTGGCCAGGAACTGGTTCCCAAGACCTTCTCCTTTGCTGGCACCTTTAACCAGGCCGGCGATATCCACAATCTCCACCACTGCTGGCAGCACACGCTCCGGATTCACTAATTTTTCCAGCTCAAAAAGCCTTTCGTCGGGCACAGAAACCGTTCCCAGATTGGGTTCAATGGTGCAGAAAGGATAATTGGCAGACTGTGCTTTGGCGTTGCTTAAGCAGTTAAAAAGAGTTGACTTACCTACATTGGGAAGTCCTACGATACCACATTTCATAAAGGAGGAATTTAAATTTCGGTCTGGCCGGTAGCCCGGCTTCAACCTTTAAAAATAACGTGTGCAAAGATAAGTATATATTGTGAATTGTTAATCGGATTGAAGAGTAATTGTCATTATGTAAAACAAAAAAGTCCGGCCAAAGCCGGACTCTATTTATCATATGCGGTATTAGACTACCACTCTCTTCTTCTGTCGTTGTCGCCACCTTTGTTATAACCGCCGCCGCTGTTGCCGCCTCTGTTATAACCGCCGCCGCCGTTACCACCACCACCAAAACCTCTTGGTCTGTCCTCTTTCGGACGGGCTTCGGATACGTTAAGTACTTTTTGCTTGAATTCCTTTTGATTAAGTTCCTCGATCGCTTTTAATGCCTCCTCATTGTTTGGCATTTCTACGAAACCAAAGCCACGGCTTCTTCCGGTTTCTCTGTCTGAAATAACTTTTGCAGAATCTACGTCACCATAATTTTCGAATAACGCCTGCAACTCGGACTCAACTACTGAATAGTTAAGATTTGAAATAAAAATGTTCATAATAAAATAAATAAAAATGTTGATTAGTTAAGTGGAAACCAACAATGAACAAAGGAACTTTGATTGAATTTCTCTTTAAATAATTTGCTGCAAGATACAATAATATTTTATTTATCAAAATAAAATTATATTTATTAAAAAGTTTGTCCAGCATGCGCTTTAGCCAATTTTTATAGGTTCCAATGCTTTTGGCAGGTAAGATTCGGAAAAAACGGTCCTTGCCTCATCCGTAAATACATTAAGATCACCATAACGGTTGGAGAAATGGCCCAGGATCAGTTTTCCCACATTGGCTTTGCGGGCAATCCGTGCGGCCTCCAGCGCGGTAGTGTGTCCCGTATAATCGGCCATTTCTTTCAGGTCGTGCAGGAACGTAGATTCATGATACAGAACATCAACCTCATTAATGATCGGCACCACACTTTCAAGATAGCGGGTGTCGCTGCAGAAGGCATAACTCACCGATTTGCTGGGCTCCAGGGTGAGCTTTTCATTTTTAAGAAGATATCCGTCGCTCAGTAAGAAATCTTTCCCGAGTTTAAGGTTGTGATAATCACAGATTTCAATTTCGGGATACTTGGATATTTCCGCCATATTCAGGTGTCTTTCCTTCGGCTTTTCGCGGAAAAGATAGCCATTACAGTAAATCCTGTGATCCAGTGGAATAGTAAAAACTTCCACGCGGTTGTCCTCATAAATCTTCTCGGAGTTCGGA
This sequence comes from uncultured Chryseobacterium sp., assembly GCA_964468335.1. Taxonomy (GTDB): domain Bacteria; phylum Bacteroidota; class Bacteroidia; order Flavobacteriales; family Weeksellaceae; genus Marnyiella. The sequence goes on from CAYXUO010000002.1 coordinate 31,753, forward strand.
TTCGTCAGTTCGTGATACACGATCTGAAAACCTTTGTGTGTTTGCGTGATCCGAAAAATGGTTTCCAGCATCTCCTTTATACCTTTGGGGCCGTAGATGTGTATCGGGGTTTCCCTGCCCAGCAGCCGGAACGAGGAAATAAGACCCGGAAGTCCGAAGAAATGATCGCCGTGTAAATGGGAAATAAAAATATGGTTTATCTTTGAGAAGCGTGCCTTTGCTTTGCGGAGCTGCACCTGCGTACCCTCGCCACAGTCTATAAGGAAATGACGTTCCTCCATCTCCAGAAACTGTGCGGTTGGTGTGGAATTTACAGTAGGGATTGCAGAATTGTATCCCAAAATGGTTAGAAAAGTACTCAAGGGTAAGGTAATTTAGATGCGTAAATATATGAAAGATTGATGCCGTAACTGAATGTTCGCCTCCCGTTACTTTACTTCTCCATAGCGGCAAGAAAAGCGTCCAAAGCCTGCTTGCGGTGGCTGATTTGGTTTTTGTGTTCGGGCTCCATTTCGGCAAAGGTCCTGTCGTAACCGTCAGGAACAAATATAGGATCGTAGCCAAAACCCTGCTTACCTTTATTTTCGGTAAGTAAGTTACCGTAAGCGCGGCCTTCATAATATGTTGGACCTTCGGCAGTATAATAACATAAAACGGTCACAAAGTAGGCGCTGCGGTTTGAATTTCCTTCCAGCTCTTCCAGTACTTTTGCGATGTTTTTGGGAAAATCATGGTTGGAGGCATATCGTGCCGAATAGATACCGGGTCTGCCGTCCAGCGCATCTACAACCAGGCCGGAATCATCGCCCACACTTGGTATCCCGGTTTTATCAAAACAGTATTTAGCCTTAATGAGCGCGTTCTCATGAAAGGTTTGGCCATCTTCTACGATCTCGTCGTTAAGGCCGTAGTCTGTAAGGCTCTTTACCTGAAAAAGTCCGTGCAGGATCTGCTGTATTTCTTCTTTTTTATGTTGATTATGCGTGGCAACAAGTAATTCCATAAGTAGTTGTTTGGTCAATTAAGTGAGTGAGTTTCCATATTTCTTGGTAAACAGGAAATGAAACAGAGCAAAGAGTATGATTCCGACTGCCAGGATAAGGTATTCCGATACCGCAAAGGCTTCAGAAAAACTTTCCGTATCACTGTAAGTGATCAGAAGTACAGAAAGTAAGTTATTGAAAGCATGTAAAAGTATGGGCATAAGCAGTGAATTGGTGCGGTGGTATACCAGTCCCAAAACATATCCCAGCAGCACCGCACCTACAAACTGCCAGGGATTGGCATGCACTATCCCAAAAGTGACTGCTGAGACCCAGATGGCAACGGCAGGCTTCACCCTCGCGTTAATCAGTCCTTTTTGGATGATTCCCCGAAATACAATCTCTTCAAAAATTGGCGCCATTATCACGGCGAGCACTACTAAAGTCACGGTATTCTGCGTCATCTGTTCCATGATATTGGAGAAGGCTTCATACATGGGTCCGAAGAAAGGACCTGTTACCGGCAGCTGCCCACTTATAAATTCGGCCATAAGCATCATGCCGAACATTAACGGAAAAACCAAAGCGTAAGTGGCTGCCTTCATCGGCGAGAGGTTAAAGCTTAATCGGCGTCCTGTGACAGCGCGGCATTCAAAAAAATCAAAAGCCACTATGGCGCCCAACCAGAGAACAGCATTGGAAACGATCAGGAAGGGATCACTGGTCACTATACTCGTCCCGGTAAGAAACCGATAACCGTCTGCAAGGAGACCCAGAAACATCATCGGAACAAGGGCACCAAGTATAAGGGCCAGTGCTCCACGCCAGGTGAAGGTAAAATGGGGCTGAAGATCTTTTCTGTATAAAGGCATCCTGGAAATGATTTGCGCAAATATAGCACTTTGCGCCAAGACCGGACTTCCGGAGGTGTTGTGCATCTAACACCTTTCACATGTCATTAAAAATCACGATTTTTGCAGCCACAATTTTCTATATGTCAGATTTAATCAAAGAAATTCAGAAACGGAAAACCTTCGGCATTATTTCTCACCCGGATGCCGGTAAAACTACGCTGACCGAGAAGCTGCTTCTCTTTGGTGGTGCCATTCAGGAAGCGGGAGCCGTAAAATCAAACAAGATAAAGAAAGGTGCTACTTCCGACTTTATGGAAATTGAACGACAGAGGGGTATCTCTGTGGCCACCTCGGTGCTGGCCTTTAACTACCGCGACCATAAAATCAATATCCTGGATACGCCGGGGCATAAAGATTTTGCCGAAGACACCTACAGAACCCTGTCCGCCGTGGATTCGGTAATTGTGGTAATCGACGTTGCCAAAGGGGTTGAGGAGCAGACTGAAAAACTGGTGCAGGTTTGCCGCATGCGGAATATCCCTATGCTGGTTTTCATCAACAAACTGGACCGAGAAGGTAAAGATGCCTTTGATCTTCTGGATGAAGTGGAACAGAAACTGGGACTTACTGTGGTACCGCTTTCGCTGCCCATTGGTATGGGTTCCGATTTCCAGGGGATTTATAACATCTGGGAAAACAATATCCAACTCTTCCTGGAGGAAAAGAAACAGCGTGTAGGCGATACCATAAAATTCGATGATATTTCTGACCCTCAAATTGATGAAGTAATAGGTGCAAAAGCCGCCGAAACGCTTCGTGAGGAACTGGAGCTTGTGCAGTCTGTCTATCCGGAATTTAACCGCGAGGATTACCTGAACGGCGATTTACAACCCGTATTCTTCGGTTCGGCATTAAACAACTTCGGTGTGCGCGAACTTCTGGATGCCTTTATCGATATCGCACCTATGCCGCAACCCAAGGAAAGCGAATCACGCATAGTAAAACCTGAAGAAAAAGATTTTACAGGTTTTGTATTCAAGATCCATGCGAATATGGATCCCAAACACCGCGACCGTCTGGCCTTTGTAAAGATCGTGTCGGGTACCTTTAAACGTAATGAAAACTATTTATTGGTTAGGGAAAACAAGAAAATGAAATTCTCGTCGCCAAACGCTTTCTTCGCCGATAAAAAAGAGGTGGTGGACGAAAGTTTCCCGGGTGATATCGTAGGACTGCATGACACGGGAAATTTCCGCATCGGCGATACACTCACCAGCGGAGAAAAAATCAGCTTCAAAGGAGTACCGAGCTTTTCACCGGAGCATTTCCGTTACATTAACAACGATGATCCGCTTAAAGCCAAGCAACTGGCGAAGGGAATTGACCAACTTATGGACGAAGGTGTAGCGCAGCTGTTCACCATGGGCATGAACGGCCGTAAGATTATCGGAACTGTTGGTGCACTGCAGTACGAAGTTATTCAATACAGACTGGAACACGAATATGGTGCAAAATGTACCTATGAACCACTTTCCATTCACAAAGCCTGCTGGGTGGAAGCCGATGAAAAGTCGGAGGAATTTATAGAATTTGCGAGGCTTAAGCAGCGTTTCCTTGCCCGCGACAAATATGACCAATTAGTTTTTCTGGCGGATTCTTCATTTACCATCCACATGACGCAGGAAAAATTCCCGAACATCAAGCTGCATTTCGTAAGCGAATTCAGGGATCATTGATAAAAATACCCATAAAAACAGGCGGCCCCATTAATGAGGCCGCCTGTTTTGAATTTAATGGCTGGTTACTTAGCTGTAAAATTAATCTGAAGGTCAATATCATCCTTTATCACTACATCCTTCATAGAAGACTGATAAGCGATGTCCCATTTCTGTCTGTCTACAGAGAACTTGTCAGATGTGAAAGTCAGCAGACCTTTATTCAATGAAATCTTAGCCGGAAAAGATACCTCATTTGTTTTGCCCTTTGCATTGAGCGTACCTGATACCAGGTGCGGGAAAGCAGCATTTCCGGATTTCTTCACGCTGCTGATCTTAAATACAGCAGTTGGATACTTATCAGTTTCAAAAAAGTCACCATTCTTCAGGTGGCCGTTAAGTTTCTGCTGAGTGGTCCCGGTAACATCTGTAGCATTGATGGAGTTCATATCGAGCACAAAAGTTCCGCCGGTAATGGTATTATTCTTCATCTGCACATTTCCTTCTTTCACTTTCAGGTCGCCGGAGTGTGATGAGGATTCGGTTTTAGCTACTTTATAACCCCACCAGTTAATATCGGAGGTCAGGACTTTCTTGGTCTGCGCAGTAGCTACTGCAGAAAGCATTACAAATGCAAGTGCCAGTTTTTTCATTTTTCTTACTTGTTTAGAATTATCCGGCAAAAATACGGTTTCCGGAAGGAATGGCAAACCGTGAGATTGTCTTTCAAAAGATATGCGTTAAGTTGAGACCTCAGAGAACGTACTTCGGTTTTAAAAACTTTTGAATTAACATGAAAATTTGCAAAACTACTAGCCTCAAAACAAACAAAATCAAACTTGACTTTTAGGATTTACTTTCCAAACTTTGGGGGTAACTATAGCGGTGCGTGACCCTCACTGATCATTATTCCTAATGTAAATTTTTGGATGTAATAATGCTTTTTTTTTATCGTTCCAGAACTTGCGTGACAAAATCAAAGATATAAGTTCGCCAAACATTATGATAACATCTTTTTCATTTTGGAAAATCACCGCAGCAGTATAAATTAATCGGTTGTGTTCCCGAAACCGCTGGAGAACAGCACCGGCACAGTTACACCATCCTACCATCATATTCTGTAAGTTGAAATTTTTGGTATCTTTAAAAAATAATTTTAAAACACGTCATCGGGGTTAGCCCCGGAATGTTGGGAAAACATCGTTGCATTCGCACGACGTTCTCAAAACTGCCCCCTTTGACGCATTCCGGGATCAGAGCTAAAAAGATCCTCCCCGTAACGGCGACAAAGCCGGGCGGTCGCTATCTGCAATCTCAAAACAGCCGCCGTGAAGAAGAAATTAATAATAGTAAATATCATAATCCTCATTTTCATATTTTTTGCAAATGTTGGAACATTCTATGGAATAAATTATCCTCTAAAATTTAATTTTCCATATCATTTTCGTGCCTATGGTTTTGGATATGCTTTAATTGTAATATCTATAATTGCGCTCGTCACTGCTTTAGTTTCGACTTTAAATATTAAAACCTTTAATTATAAAAATAAATTTCTCGGAATTCTCGTTCTTGCAAATTCAATTTTCCTGGCATTTATAATACTTGTAGGGATTTCAGGATTTAAAAGACAGAAAATTGAATATGAAAAATTGGAAAAAGAATATGTAAAGCAAGCCAAACAAGATATCGAAAACGACATGGTAATTTATAAATATGCAGGAGGCTTAACAATTCCCGAATGCGCGCCAAATATTGAAAATAAAATTGACAGTATTAACAAAAACTATGGAATGACCTATTTCAATACTGGATGCATAATATTGGAGCAAGAAATTAAAGCTCAAGATAAATATGCTGAAATTGTTAAGCCATATCTTGAAAAAAGAAATGGAAAAAATTGGGAACAAAAAAGGGAAAAAGAAATAGAAGTAGTAAAAAGAGACTGCAGATAATAACTAAGCTTTAGCTTCGCTCCGTTCGGCTGCGCATCGGGTCGTCTTGTCCGCAAGACAGAAAATGAATTAACAACCACCGATTCAATTAAAAATAATAATGAATAAGAGGTAAAGCCCGTTAGATCCTTCGCTGCGCTTTGGACAGGCTCAGCTTCGGGAGCTTTTTTGGCAATCTATGGAGTTGTCCATTCTAGAATATAGGGTAACAAAGCAGTTTTTAGAAGGACTGCTTTTTTTGTAGCATCTATAAAACTGTTGTGGTACTAATTTTCACCTTCGGGACAGCCTGTATATATTTCAGTATTAGTACGTCCATGCCTGAATTTTCACTTGCTGATTAACTTAATTTTTTGCACCTTCAAAGTTCCAACAAAATCACAACAATCCATGAAGATCCACTGGAAGATGCCGGCCGGCCTGAAATCCTATTATGACGAAGAAATCTACCTGTACAAAGTGCAGATGGAGGCGGGTAACCTGCCTGCAGCATGGCGCCATTTGGAGCGTGCACATGTTTTGGGACAGGCCTGGCCGCATGAGCATAATTACTGCCACTGGCTCATGCTTACATTCGGAATTAGAATTAAAGACAGCCGCGAGATTGTGGGACAGATTCCCAGGCTGATTGTAGGTGGTGTAAAATCTTTTGTAGGGAAAATCCCTGTCGGAAATACCGGTGGCGCCAACGTACCACCACTGCGACCAATGGAAATTCCGGAGGATCTGGCTTTAGTACTGGACAGATATAAGACTTTATAATCCTGCAAAATTTACCCACACATGAGAAAGCTATTTACGATTTCATTATTCATCATATCATTTTGCGTACACGCACAAACTGTTTACCTTGATCCGGATAACCGAAAGATTTCGGAACAGGAATTTAATAAATATAAACGGGCGAATCTATTGATCGTGAAAAATGACTCTCTGAATTTTACAAAGGTCATGTTCCGTGACCGCCGATCAGAAGCCGGAAGTATTGAAAATTACACTGAGTTAAAGAGCAGTATTGAGTCCCGAACCGGCGCTGTGATTGACGATTTAAAACCGGTGGTCGTTATTTACCATCCCGGACCGGACAAATGCAACTCTTCCGGAACTGCAAATACATCTGACAAAATAAAATGGTTTAAAGATCTGGAGAAAAATACAGTAAGAATAGCCGGAGTAAAAGCGCACTACCTCTATAAAATGGAAAAAGGCGTAGAAAAGATGGCAAAATTTTTTCCTTGGAAAAAAGATCCGCGAGCAATAATAGAGCAAACTTTTTTTGATTTTCATTACCCCTGCAGTTCCTTCGTTATTTTTAATTCTAAGGGAAAATATATGTCATTTTTTGGCGAGTTTTCCCAGCAGCAAGTACTTGAGCATCTGGACGTGATGACCAAAAACAACTAGCCTTTCACAGTTTCTTGCAGGACCGTTTTGAGCAAAAGTGGGAATTGTTCGGTCAAATATCAAACTGAGCTCTGCTGCGTGACATCCGCCGCTCACAAGAATGTTAGTAGGCATACTACCCCATCTCCTCAATTTCCCGGATAAACCCATCTACACTTTCCTCAGTCGTTGCCCACGAGGTGATGATCCGAACCGCCGACTCTTCTTCGCTGATCTTCTTCCAAACGTAAAAGTCGAAGTTGACTGATAATTTCTCTATCTGAGTGTGAGTGAGTACGGGGAAAATCTGATTGGTAAAAGTCTCTGAGAGAAAAGTACACCCTACTTGCTGAAAAGCCTGTTTAATCCGCATGGCCTGAATATTGGCATGCCGGGCGAGATCGAAATAAAGATTATCCTTCAACAGTTCCTGAAACTGTATGCCCAGAAGCCGCCCTTTGGCGAGCATCCCACCTTTCTGTTTGATGTGGAAGCCAAACTCGTCCTGTAATTCAGTGTTGTTAATGACGATTGCCTCGCCCAGTAAAGCTCCGTTTTTGGTCCCGCCCAAATAATAGACATCGGTAAGACGGGCAACATCTTGTAGAGTAAGGTCATTTCCATTGGCGGTAAGCGCATTGCCCAAACGTGCACCGTCCATAAACAGTAAGAGGTTATGGTTCCGACAGATATCTGAAAGATCCTGTAATTCCGCTTTGGTGTAAAATGTGCCGACTTCTGTGGCGTTGGAAATATACACCATCCTCTGCTTTAGCTGATGCGGTGTATTGGTGTGCTGTTCCAGCACCTTTCGGATATCGCTACTCCTAAGTTTACCGTCGGCGGATGGAACGCCATGAACTTTATGACCTGTGGCTTCAATAGCACCGCATTCATTGGTGAAAATATGACCGCTGTCCGCAGCGATTACACTTTCGTGTGGTTTTAACAACGCTGAAATTACTATGATGTTGGCCTGAGTGCCACCCGACACGAAATGCACGCGGGAACGTGGGCTTTTGCTTAAATCAAGAATCAAATGTTCCGCAGCCAGACTGAATTCGTCCAAACCATAGCCGGTGTGCTGCTGCAGGTTTGTTTTTAAAAGTGCTTCCAGAATGCGTGGGTGAGCGCCTTCGGCATAATCATTTTTGAACGAATATTTCATCCCGTAAATGTAAGCAAGCTTCATGAAAGTTGCGAAATACTTTTTAACTGAAAATTAAATGTTAGTTTTGCATTAATCATAATCTAACATTTTGAGAAATACCCATACTGAAGAGAATTACCTGAAAGCCATTTTCCATTTGATTTCGGATACACATACCGTAACCATCAACGAGCTGAGCAAAATTCTGGACGTGAAGATGCCTTCGGTGAACAATATGATGAAGAAATTTGCCGAAAAGAAATGGGTCATTTATGAAAACTACAAGCCTTTGATTATTACTCCGCTGGGAATGAAGGAAGCGGCCCTTGTCGTACGCAAGCACCGTCTGACAGAGATGTTCCTGGTGGAAAAAATGAACTTCGGCTGGGAAAATGTGCACGAGATTGCCGAGCAGCTGGAGCATGTACATTCGGCACTTTTTTTTGACAAGATGGACGAAATCCTGAACTATCCTCGGTTTGATCCGCATGGCGAGCCTATTCCGGATAAGGACGGAAATATCATTGCACAGGAACTGAAGAAGCTTAGCGCATGTAAAAGTGGTGATTCGGTCCTCTTTAAGGCGGTAACTTATTCGGATGATGATTTCCTGCATTACCTGAACGACAGAAACATCAATCTGGAAATGGAGCTTGAGATTGTAAAAGTGGAAAATTTCGACAAGTCCTTTTTGGTACGCACGCCTGCAGGAACGGTACATTTAAGTTCCAACGCCGCTGAGAAAATGCTTGTAAAATAAGAAAGCAGTGCATCGCTGCACTGCTTTAAGTCATTTCAAGCCGTATTATTTTGCTTTAGCCTTCAAAGCATCTTCCTTAGCTTTAAATTCTTTTTGCTTGGCTTCGTTTCGTGTTGTCTGATACATACCCTTCAGCATACTAACGGTGTCCAGATTATCGGGCTGCAGTGCATGCCAGCGCTCAACAAAGGGGATAGCAAGTTCAAAGCGCTGCCTTCTGGCATCCATCACTTTATTTGCCTGCTCTACCTTACCGGCTTTTCTAAGGCTCTGGTATTCGTTGATGGCAGCATCATCGTCACCCATAAGCAGATAGGACAGGTTTTGATAAGCGGTTGTCATTTTAGGATCCAAATCAATGGCCTTCCTGAACGCACTCTCGGCTTCACTTTTTAGTTTTGGATCATTGCTCTGCAGTACCCCTAGGTTATACCAGCTTACAGCATCGTTTGGATTTTTGCTGATTAAATCCTTTAATGAAGCGACAAACTCTTCGGTCTTGCCAGATTTAAAATAGGCCAGGCCTTTCTTCTCAGTAAGTGTAGTACTGGCCGGGAATTTTTTCAAACCATTTTCGGTAAGAGCAATTGCCTCATTATACTTTTCGGCATCAACCAGGATTGTAGCATACATTTCATATAAGCTCTGTTCTATACTTGGTGATGTTGCTGTCTTGAAATCGGAGTATGCAGCATTCTTCTTCAAGGCCTCCCAGCTAACTTTGTCCAGGTCTACAACATTACCCGTAGCTTTTTCTTTGGCGGTATAAGTGGTCTCCACTCCGGTATAGCCGTTGGCAATAAGCTCCTTGAAACTTTCGATTGCACCGTTTATGTTTTTGGCATATACATCGCTCAATGCAGCATTATAAAGCAATTGACTGTTTACTTTACCCGCCGCCTTAAGCAGATTATAGGACTCACGGAATTTGTTGGAGGCCAGGGAAAAATTCTGACTGTTGTAAGCATCAAGCGCTGCTTTGTTTGCGCTCTGAACCAGAGGGTCTATTTCCAGTGCGAGTTTACCTGAAGTTGTAGGTACGTAGCTCTCTTCCTTCAGCCCGCTGATACCGGAAGCGTCTGCGGCGGCTTTTCCTACAAAGTACACTTTGTCTCTACCATCTTTTCCTGCGTAGATTTTAGAATTGGAAAGCTCATTGATTTTGGCCAGATATCCCGCCCCTTCTGTAGACTTTCCGGATTTAAGAAGTGCTAATCCTTTAGCATAATAATACTGCTCCAAAAGTGCTGGTTCCAGTAAGTGAGTTTTCCCACCCATAGCACTCTCGGCAGCCGCAATCTGGGCATTGGCACCGGCGAAGTCTTTGGCTTCCACCGCCTTTACGGCGTTGGCAATTTCCTTCTTCTGAGCGGTTGCGAACGTGAGTGAGACCAACGCAAGGCTTAAAAATATTTTTTTCATTGTAAATCCTTTTTTTATAATTCTGATAAAATTAGTAATTAATCTTAAGAGTCAGACTCTTCTACATCAGCATTATCACTTTCAGAATCGTCTCCATCATCCTCCTGCCTGAAAGCTTTCTGTTCTTTCTCCTCGTCCTTTTCTACTTTACGCAGGAAGTTTTCATCGCCCATATTGGTCATGGAGTTATCGCCGGACAGCGGTACATCACTGTACTCCACCTGGTCACTGATCACTGCTGCAGGCATACCGTCGGCATCCAAAACTTCAGCTTCTTCAACTTCCTTATCCATCTCTACTTTTGCAATTGCGGCAATTTCGTCCGTGGCTTTCAGGTTAATCACCTTCACACCCTGAGTATTACGGCCCATAATGCGGAGCTCATCTACACCCATCCGGATGGCTACGCCTGATTTGTTGATGATCATAAGACCGTCGCCGTCCTTTACATTCTGTATTGCAATCAGGTTTCCGGTTTTTTCTGTAATATTTAGAGTGATCACCCCTTTACCGCCACGATTGGTGATTCTGTAATCTTCCACCGCCGAACGTTTACCATAACCTTTTTCCGACACCACCAATACACTTTCATTAGCAACATCATTGGCTACAATCATCCCGATAACTTCATCATTGTCTTCCAGCGCAATACCACGGACTCCAATGGATCCACGGCCTACGGCACGGGCTTTCTCCTCGGGAAAGCGGATACATTTTCCGTTTTTGGTAGCAATCATGATCTGCGAGGTACCGTCGGTAAGTCTGGCGCCCAAAAGCTGGTCGTTATCCCGGATCTCAATGGCATTTATACCGTTGGTTCTCGGTCTGGAATAGGCTTCAAGCGAAGTTTTCTTTACCGTACCGTTTTTCGTGATCATTACCACGTTCATTTGGTTCACATATTCCTCATCTTTAAGATCGTTGGTACGGATATAGGCCTTCACCTTATCGTCCGGTTCAATATTAATTAGATTTTGGATGGCTCTGCCTTTTGAAATTTTAGATCCTTCCGGGATTTCAAAGACACGCAGCCAGTAACATTTTCCTTTCTCCGTAAAGAAGAGCATGTACTGGTGGTTGGTGGCCGAAACAATATACTCCAGGAAATCTTCATCACGGGTAGTTGCAGCTTTATTGCCCACTCCACCTCTACTCTGAACACGATATTCTGAAAGTAAAGTTCTTTTAATATAACCGGCGTGTGAAATAGTCACCACTACACTTTCATTAGGGATAAAGTCTTCAATAGACATGTCTCCCCCGGCGTAATCGATCTCAGTTCTTCTCTCATCACCGTACTTTTCCTTTATCTCCAGCATTTCGGTCTTAATGATCTCAAACCTGCGGGCTTCATTGGCCAGGATGTCTTCGAAATCGCGGATCATATTCATGATTTCCTCGTATTCTGCACGGATTTTATCCAGCTCCATACCTGTAAGACGTGCAAGTCTAAGGTCCAGGATGGCCTGTGCCTGAAGGTCGGAAAGATCGAACTCAGCAATCAGCCCTTCCTTCGCATCGGCAGGATTGGCACTGTTACGGATAATGGCGATGGCTTTGTCCAGGCTCGCCTGAGTGGCGATCACCTTCATGAAGCCTTCCAGGATATGAGCTCTTTCCTTAGCTTTCTTAAGTTCGAATTCTGTCCTGCGGATCACCACCTCATGTCTGTGTTCAACAAAATGGTGAATAATGTCTTTCACGTTAAGCTGTTCCGGTCTGCCATGTACCAGCGCAATATTATTTACGCTGAAGGATGTTTGAAGCGCGGTATATTTGTAAAGCAGGTTCAGGACTACATTAGGGATGGCATCATTCTTAAGTTCGTAAACGATTCGCATACCCCTGCGGTCGGATTCATCGCGGATCTCATAGATTCCCGGAATTTTTTCTTCCTTCACCAAATCAGAAGTACGGGCAATCATTTCAGCCTTGTTCACCTGGTAGGGTATTTCGGTAATGATAATGGCGTTTCTGTTGTGTACTTCCTCAAAATTAACCTTGGCACGGATAACAATACGACCACGACCGGTATGGAGAGCATCACGCACGCCATCGTAACCGTAAATAATACCTCCTGTTGGGAAATCCGGAGCGATAATGTGCTTCATCAGCTCATCTATGGTAATTTCGCGGTCGTCTATATAGGCACAGATGGCATCTACAGTTTCAGAAAGGTTATGAGGAGCCATATTGGTGGCCATACCCACGGCAATACCGGACGCACCGTTTACCAGCAGATTAGGTATTTTGGTAGGCATAACAGTAGGTTCCGTCATGCTGTCATCAAAGTTATTCTGGAAATCTACAGTATCTTTATCAAGGTCGGCTAAAATTTCATCAGAAATCTTCTTCAGACGCGCCTCCGTATACCTCATAGCCGCCGGCGGGTCACCGTCCATGGAACCGAAGTTACCCTGACCGTCTACCTGTGTATAACGCAAACTCCAGGGTTGTGCCATCCTCACCATTGCATCGTATACTGAACTGTCACCATGCGGATGATATTTACCCAACACATCCCCTACAATTCTGGCCGATTTAAGATG
>CAYXUO010000003.1:0-15849 GCA_964468335.1 uncultured Chryseobacterium sp.
TTCCAGAGCCTTCCCGGTAAGCATTACCGCAACGGTTTTAGCCATGGAAAAGGAGTTGGAGCGGGTATTTTCATCGTAACCGTTCCGGTAATGTTCATGCAGGAGTTTGCCGTCTTTTACCACCAGGAATGATACCGTCCTGGATTCTTCCAGACTGTTCAAAAGGTTTTGGGGCAGCGGTTTTTTATTATATTTCTCATCCTTTATCCAGGGAACAGGCGTGCCCGAGGCTACCGTATTGCTTGGGAAAAGTTTTAGATCGTCTATGGTCGCACTTTTTTCGCCGCGAAAATAGGTTTTCGCGATTCCCTTAAAAAGATAACCGTAATCAAATAGGTAAACGGCGGCTATGGTTCCGGCGGCCACGGCAGCGGCGCCAGTCAGGATTTTTTTCAAGATGAGGTTGTTTCAGACAAATTTAGATAAAAAAAGTTCCGCAAATTGCGGAACTATAATGATTTCTCAGTTAGAAACAGACACTTATAATTTACTGAGCAGGTTTCTGAAATTAGTCTTCTCGTCGATGATCCTGCGTAAATCAGCCACCGCAACTCTTTCCTGCTTCATGGTGTCGCGGTCTCTTAGGGTTACTGTGTGGGCAGTAAGCGTGTCGTGATCTACGGTGATACAGAATGGCGTTCCTATCGCGTCCTGGCGACGGTAACGTTTACCGATACTGTCCTTATCTTCATAAATCATATTGAAATCGAATTTCAGGTCATTAAAGATCTTCTCACCATATTCTCCAAGGCCGTCTTTCTTCATCAGTGGCAAAATTGCGGCCTTCACAGGAGCCAGCGCTGGCGGAAGTGATAGCACGGTTCTTTCTGAACCGTCTTCAAGCACTTCGTCTTTCAGTGAATTTGCAAAGATAGCCAGGAACAGACGGTCCAGACCAACTGATGTTTCTACCACGTAAGGAACATAGTTCTCGTTTCTTTCGGCATCAAAATACTGAAGTTTTCTGCCGGAATGCTGCTCATGGGCTTTCAGGTCAAAATCAGTTCTGGAGTGAATGCCTTCCAGCTCTTTAAACCCGAATGGGAATTTGAATTCAATATCTGAAGCTGCATTTGCGTAATGTGCCAACTTTTCGTGGTCATGGAATTTATAGTTTGCTTCACCCAAACCTAAGGCCAGGTGCCATTTCAAGCGTTTTTGCTTCCATTCTTCATAGAAACCAAGCTCGGTGCCCGGTGGAACAAAAAACTGCATTTCCATCTGTTCGAATTCGCGCATTCTGAAAATAAACTGTCTGGCTACGATTTCATTTCTGAAAGCCTTACCGATTTGCGCAATTCCGAAAGGTAATTTATGACGTGAAGTTTTCTGAACATTCAGGAAGTTTACAAAAATACCCTGAGCGGTTTCAGGTCTCAGATATAAATCAGTCGCAGAATCTGCGGAAGCGCCTAATTTTGTCCCGAACATTAAGTTGAACTGACGGACATCAGTCCAGTTTTTTGAGCCCGTGTCAGGATCCGCAATCTCAAGTTCCTCGATCAGGGCTTTTACATCAGCAAGATCATCGTTTTCCAGAGATTTCGCCATTCTTAAAAGGATGGTTTTCTGCTTTTCGCGGTAATCCAGAACGCGGCCGTTCGTGGTCTCAAATTCATTTTTGTCAAAAGCGTCACCGAACCTCTTTGCGGCTTTGTCGATCTCTTTTTGAGCCTTTTCTTCCAGTTTTGCGCAGTAATCTTCCAGCAAAACATCGGCTCTGAAACGTTTCTTCGAATCTTTATTGTCAATCAAAGGATCATTGAAAGCATCCACGTGGCCGGAGGCTTTCCAAATTGTGGGATGCATGAAGATCGCGGAGTCGATACCCACGATATTTTCATTCATCTGAACCATGGCTTTCCACCAATATTGTTTGATGTTGCTTTTCAGTTCGGCACCGTTCTGTCCGTAATCGTAAATCGCTGAAAGTCCGTCATATATCTCGCTGGATGGGAATATAAAACCATATTCTTTCGCATGTGAGATCAGTTTCTTAAAAACATCTTCCTGTTTGGCCATGATTATTAATTATTTGGCGCAAAAATAGGGAATTTATTCTGTTTGTCCGGCGTCGGACATTTGGGATCCCAACCTTTTAAGAATGAAAAAGACGGGTGAAAAACCCGTCTCCAAACTTATATTATAATTAATTAGAAATTAAAGCTTAATGCTACGCCAGTACCTGCCGATTCCAGTTTGAAGTGTGGCTGAAAAGCTGTTGCCTCTCCGTTTTCCAGCGCCATTGCTCTTTTCGCATGCTTATTGGCTGCCAGTGCGAACGGAATACCGATACCTACGATTCCGGCACCGATCCCAACAGCCGCCCATGCACCGCCATTGTTCTGTTTTACCGTTTGAGTACCGTACGCCGTAGTTACCTTGGTTTTATTTCCGCTTAATGCTCTTCCAAGACCGAAACCCATTACTCCGCCGCCAATACCGCCGAAGATATTTCCTACTGTACTGTTGTTGCGGGCTCTCTGGAACGAAGCAGCTGCTTCCGGATTTTTAAAGACTTCTCTAAACTGGGCAATTTTGTACGTCTGTCCGTCCCGTACCAGTTTACTGCCTTCCATTGTTACCTGAGCATTGCTCAGCGTGAACGTGAGCATCATACCTAATAATAAATTTTTCTTCATCCAATTTTTTTTCAAAATTAAAAAGATAATCGGTAAAACAGTAAACTTTCAGGATTTTCCCTATGTTTAAATTGGATCCCGATAAGTTTTCAAAAATGGTTATACTCGTCATTACTGTCTCTAATGAAACTTCTTATATCGTCATTATCTCCATACAGCACAAGAATGTCTCCTTTGTCAAAAGGTGTTTCATTGTTCACAACACCCTGCACCTCATTTACCCTTTTTACTTTTCCGAAAATGCTTTTTTCCGCTAAAATTTTGATCACCGTTACCAGAACCAGGTTGTATTTGGCGCGAAATTCAATCTCTACAGGACTTTTACCGATAAACTGCTCGGGTAAGCGGATCTCAACAATACTGTATTTTCCACTTAATTCAAATGATTCAACCAAGCCCTTAAGAGAGAGTTTTTTAGCCCATTTTTCAGCAGTTTCTTCTTCGGGATGTACAATAGTGTGAATATCCATCGCTTCCAATATCGTTTCGTGCACGGGATCTATGGCGCGGCTTATGATTCGGTTGGGATGCAGTTTTTTAATAATGGCGGTTGCCATAATATTTGCACCGGTATTCTCCCCGATTGCGATTACAACGATATCGGTATCCTTGTAAGGGAGTCCACCCATTGTATATTCGTCGGTGGCATCCAGACAGATGGCATGTGAGATTTTCTCCTTTACGGCTTCAACTTTTGTCATTGAACTGTCCACTCCAATAACTTCGTTTCCCAGTTTTGTAAGTTTTTCTGCCAGGGAAAGTCCAAAATTTCCTAATCCTATGATGATGTATTTCATTTAGTTGCCGTTTGTTAATTAATCATTATTTCCTCCTTCGAATAGCGGTAATTAAAATATTTCTCCCTTTTCGCAAGAGCTATGAGCAGAGACAGCATACTCACCCTACCGATGAACATTACTGTTATTATGATCAACTTGCCTGCCGGTGTAAGTGTGGGTGTTAAATTTAAACTTAGCCCAACTGTGGAATATGCAGAAAACACTTCAAAAGCTAAGCTCATCAGATCTTTATCTTTTTCTGTGAGAACCAGCAGAAAGATGGCAAACCCAATAATTATTAGGGAGAGAGCGATAATAGCAAAGGCACGCTTTACTGAATTATCACTGATCTCCCTCCGGTAAACCTCTGTCCTGCTCTTGCCTCTGGCGAAAGCAATAATATTGAGAATTGCGATTGCAAAGGCGGTAGTTTTAATACCGCCACCTGTGGATGCGGGCGAGGCTCCGATCCACATCAGTAACATGCAGATCATAATGGTCGGGCCACTTAAACTGACCATTTTAACGGTGTTGAAACCGGCGGTCCGGTTTGATGCTGAGATGAAAAACGCCTCTACAACAGTTCCAAAATAGCTGTGATTTTTCAATGCGCCGTCCTTTTCAAACAGGTAAATCAATACCGTTCCTCCGACTAAAAGAACTGCAGTAGTGATCAGAATAATCCTTGTGTTGATATTGATGACCCATGGAGTGTATTTGTACCTTTCTTTCGTAATTTTAGAGAGAAGTATATTTTGGATGAGATGATGGATGTATTTGTACACATTATATACAATTGGAAATCCAAGTCCACCGAATATAAACAGGAAAGCGATTATAAGGTGTAATGAATAATTGTGCTCGTATCCGGGTTCGCTTAATCCCCCAGTAAGCGTGGAAAATCCGGCATTACAGAATGAAGATATGGAATGAAAAACGGAAAACATGATCCCATTATTCGTGGAGTTACCCAAAAGACTCCTGTCAAGCGAAAGATAAATAAGTGCAGCTCCCAGCAGTTCTACAGTTACAGTGATCAGCAAAACCCTTTTCAGTGTATTGAAAACATCGCCGAGTTTATCTGAGCTTGTCATTTCGCTGACGCTGATCTGGTTTTCAAAGGACGATCCTCCACGAAAAAAATAACTGAAGTAACTTGCAAACGTCATAATTCCCAACCCTCCGGTCTGTATCAGGGCCAGAATAATTATTTTTCCGAACAAAGTGAAGTCTTTTGCAGTATCCAGCGTTACTAAGCCGGTAACACACAATGCACTGGTAGAGGTAAAAAGCGCATCGAGCACACTTATTTCTTTCGTAGTTGCATTAGGCATAAGCAGCATTGCGGTGCCAAGAAATATAATACCTATAAAACTGGAAATAAATAATTGCGCAGGGTTTATAAACGTCCTTTTAAAATTGATATGAAGGCTTGAGAAATCTCTTATAAAGCACAATGCGATAAGCAAATAAAGGAGTCTCTGATTCACGAACCTTAAATTTCGCGAATCTAAAAAATTATATTCCAGCCGTGCTGCGTAATACAATATCACTAACAGGATAATAATTATTTCCAGTGGCCAAAGTTTCCTTGTAGCCCGGCTCTTTTTAAATATTGTAATAAAAGATATTAAAAATGGTAAGCAGAAAGCTTAAATCATAGAAGTAAATTACTTGCGACCGGTACAGGAGTTCCTTATAAAATCCAGCTTCGATAATCATAAGACCGAAGGCCAGAAAGCTGGTATAAAATGAAAAAGTATTAAGTCTGTTATTCCACATTTTTTATAATAGGAAAGCAAATGTATTCAAAATTATTCCAGAGCAGTTAGTTTCGCCCGAAAATAGTAAACTAATAAAACAAGATTTCACATAGGTAAAGGAGCTATATCCGACCCTGCTTTTAAAATTCGATCCGGAAGAAGTCCATTATTTAACCTTCTTTGCGTTAAAGAAATTCGGATTCCTTACCTCGCTCTTTTTTAAGAAATCACCCTAAGACAAGTGCCTTGAAAGGAAATCTTTGGTTTTAAGTTCAGGAATCCTGTAGGTCTGGCCGCGGGGTTTGATAAAGATGCGAAAATGTTCTCAGAACTTTCTGACCTTGGTTTTGGTTTTATTGAAATAGGAACACTTACGCCAAAGGCACAGGCAGGAAATCCCAGGAAAAGACTTTTCCGGCTGGAGAAAGATTCCGCGATCATTAACCGTATGCGCTTCAACAACGGTAGGTGGATACAGTTGTGGAACGGCCTAAAGAGAAAAAAAAGGAAACTAATTCCGCCTCCTATTATTTAGAATTTTTTTTAGAAATTATAGCTTAATGCCAGTCCGTTTCCGGCACTATCCAGTTTAAAATAAGGCTGGAACGCAACAGGCTCTCCATTTTCAATCGCTATCGCTCTTTTCGCATTTTTGTTGGCTGCCAGGGCAAATGGAATCCCAATGCCAATAAGTCCGGCACCAATACCCACAATTGCCCAACCTCCTTTTGCTTTTTCTACTTTTACGGTTTGTGTACTGCCATTAACAGTGATTTTTTTGTCTTCACTTTGCAGTGCCTGCGCAAGTCCGAATCCTAGACCAAAACCACCAACATAAGTGAAAGCTTCGCTTACGGTTTTGTTGGTTCTTGTTTTTTTAAAGTAATCCCGGGCTTCATTATTTTGAAAAACCTCTTCAAATTTTGAAAATTTGTATTTCACACCATCTTTCACCAGTTTATTTTTGTCTAGGCTTACCTGTGAAAATGCGGTTTGGAAACTTATAGCGAACAGGAGTAATAAAAATTTCTTCATCGTTTTTTTTACAAAAATATTAAAATTTAGGGCTATACAAGTTTATTGATAAAATTATAAACATCCTGAATTGATTATATTTGCCAAACTTTTTTCCCATGTACAAATCCTTTATTCGCCCGGTTCTATTTAAATTTGATCCCGAGCAGGTCCATTATTTCACCTTTTCAATTCTTAAGAACTTTGGTTTTCTGTCTTCTGTCTTCTTTCCTAAACCAATAGAGGATAAGCGTCTGGAAAGAGAGGTTTTTGGGTTAAAATTTAAAAATCCGGTAGGTCTGGCCGCGGGGTTCGATAAAGATGCGAAAATGTTCTCAGAACTGTCCGGCCTTGGTTTTGGTTTTATTGAAATAGGAACACTTACGCCGAAGGCACAGGAAGGTAATCCAAAGAAAAGACTTTTCCGGCTGAAGGAAGATTCCGCGATCATTAACCGAATGGGCTTCAACAACGGGGGCGTAGATGCTGCTGTGGTGCGGTTAAAAAAGAATAAAAACGTACTTATTGGCGGAAATATCGGCAAAAACAAGGTGACGCCCAACGAAGATGCAGTAAACGATTATATTATCTGTTTTGAAAAACTTTTCCTCTACGTTGATTATTTTGTGGTAAATGTAAGTTCACCAAATACGCCTAACCTGCGGGCGCTTCAGGATAAGGAACCTTTAACTAAACTTTTAAGTGAACTTCAGGCGTTGAATGCCGCTAAAAGCAGTCCTAAACCAATACTGCTTAAAATAGCGCCGGATCTTACTGATGATCAGCTGCTCGATATTATTGACATTGTAAAGGTTACTCAGATTGCCGGAGTTATTGCGACCAATACCACGCTTTCACGTGAAGGTTTAAAGTCTGATAATAAAACAGAAGCTGGGGGTCTTTCCGGTAAGCCGCTCACCAAACGTTCTACTGAAGTCATCAGATTCCTTTCCGAAAAAAGTGGTAAAGCATTCCCGATTATCGGTGTGGGCGGGATCCATTCTGCAGAAGACGCCCTGGAAAAACTGGAAGCCGGCGCCAGTCTGGTTCAACTGTATACCGGCTTTATCTATGAGGGACCCGAACTGATCCATGAGATAAACGCTAAACTTCTGGAAAGAGAAGCGGAATTTAAGTCTTAGAAATTTACTGTGACACCGAGTGTGTTTCCGTTAGTATGAAGCTGATAGGAGGTTTGTGATTTCGATCCGAACTTATTTTCGGTTTCCACACCTTTCCTGATCTTCTTATTCCCAAAGTGGGCCAGCGGAATTGCAGTGGCTATAAGTACACCTCCGCCTGCGATCATATACCAGCCCGGTTTTGATGCTTTAGTCGTTATTATGTAACCGTTATTATAAACCATTTGGTTTTGGTCCTTGGACAGGGCGTTGGGCAGTCCGGCTGCCATAAACAAGCCTCCGCAAAAGCCAAGGATAAAAGAGGTCGTTTTTTGCGACCGTCCTTCGCGGATATAATTTTTTGCAATCGGATTGGAGAATTCGGTTTTATATTCAGAAAGTTTATACTCAATACCGTTCTTTGTGAATTTTTTTCCGTTCCTGTGTAGTGTGATTTCCTGAGCCTGGAAAAAGGTGATTGCAAGCAGCGCAATCAGTGTGTAGAATTTTACCATCATTTTTTTCGCGTAGATATTAATATCCTGCACCAAATGGTAAAATGAACAGCTTTTAGGTGAAATTAAAATGCCGCTTTAGGTGTATCAGATAAAGAAATTACTTACTGTGTAGATAATCAGTCCCACCAAACCGCCTACCAGCGTTCCGTTCACACGAATAAACTGAAGGTCTTTCCCTACTTCAAGTTCAAGCTTTTCGCTTAGTTCCTTCCCCTCCCAGTTACCTACGGTGGAACTTATGAGGCTGGACGCCTGATGTGTATTCTTCAGAATATATTTGTACGCAGTAACACGGACCCAGTGATCAATTTTATACTGTAGTTTCTCATCCGTCTGAAGGTTCTGTGACAGCTCTGTAAGATTTTTCATCAGATAGCTCTTCAAGGCCGATTCTTCTTCCTCCAATTCCTTTGCTAAAGACTGTTTTATTGAGTTCCAGATATCAGCGGAGTACTGCTGCAGCTTTTCTTCCGTAAGGAAGTCGTTCTTGATCGTACGGAATTCATCTTCCCACTTCTTTTCAAACTGCACTTCCGCAGAAAAAGCATAAAGTTTTGCTGTGATTTCTGCACGTAAGGCATGGGCCGGGTCATTTTCAACCTCTTCAAAAAATTTTGAAAGTCCGCCTGTAATCTTTTCAGCAATCGTATCATCAACAAACTTAGGAATAAGGAAGTAGCTCTCTTTCTGCACCCTCTGTTTTACAATGTCCTGATTATTCAACACATAATCCTTAATCTGTTTGGACAGACCCGTGATCAGTTTCTGATGGTCCTGTTTTTCCAGCAGATATTCAATACCGTTACCTACAACCTGGTTGATCTTAAGATCCTCTGTCATTTCGCGCGCTTTCTGGGCTACAAATCCTGTTACCGCCCGATCGTCCAGCTTGTGCAGGATGTCAAGTACGATCTTTGATAATTCATCTATGAGCTTTTCCCTGTTTTTATTCTTAGCCAACCATTCGCCGGCAATGTGGGATATCCGGATCTTCTGGATATATGGTCTTATGTTTTGCGGAGACAAAAAGTTGGAAACCACAAAATTTCCCAGGTTATCACCAATGCGCTCCTTACTGTTCTGGATAAGGTTGGTATGCGGAATTTTCAGTCCCAGCGGATGATGGAAAAGTGCTGTTACTGCAAACCAGTCGGCGAGGGCGCCCACCATGGCTGCCTCAGAGAATGCCCGGATGTAACCTACCCAGTGGGCGGGGTTTCTTTTTTCCAGTAATGTCATCAGTACGAATACTACAGCCATGAGCACAAACAGGCCTGTAGCGAACATTTTATATTTCCGGAGCTGTTTTCTTTTTTGAACCTCGTTCATTTTTCAAATTTATGCAAAATCTAACTGAAAGCACCGCTGCTATTTGTATGCCGATGGGCTGCCGATGACTTCACTTTTTTTAGCTGGAAAAGATTCATGGACTCTTTTAATATTTATACCTAATTTTGAAGTTAATTTTAATGAAATGAAACCTTTGCTTTTCCTGCTTGCCCTGTTTATGCTGCAGATGTGTACGCAGGTAAACCAACCCGAAAATACTAAAATCATGCGGAATACAACCGAAAATAATCCTTACTACTCCCGTACAGACCGTACAAAACTTACCGTAAGTAATACTGAATGGAAAAAGATCCTGCCGCCGGACCTTTATGCAGTTGCCCGTGAAGCCGATACGGAAAGGCCTTTCACAGGAAGATATAATGAATTTGATGAACTTGGAGATTATTACTGTGCCGTGTGCGGCAACCATCTTTTCCGTTCCGATTCAAAATTCTCGTCCACATGCGGCTGGCCAAGTTTTTTTGAAGCAGACAAGGAAGGAGTTACCTATAATCGGGACTCCACACATGGAATGGAAAGGATTGAGGTGGTTTGTAAACGTTGCGATTCACATCTTGGACACGTGTTCAATGACGGTCCGCCGCCTACAGGAATGCGGTATTGTATGAATTCGGTGAGTCTTGAATTCATTGGTGACTCCCAAAAATAATAACAGAAAATAGCGGAATAGCTGTTAAAAACTCTTAATATGAGTTAAATTTTGGGGATGTAACTTCCTGAAAGATATTGTTGTGTAATTTTGCCGCACCAATCCATTTAACATAATAATATGCGTAATTTACTTCTGGCTGTCTCAGCTACCTTTATACTGACTACCTCTTTTTACCGTGATACCCGTAACGATATTGTTGAAACCACCATTGAAAATTCTGTGCCAGTTGCTCCAGCACCTGAACGTTCAGAAGTTTCTAACGTTGATGCTGCAGCTGATTTTTACAAATCGATAGATTTCGGAACGGGAAGTAAGATGAATGAAGAAATTTTTGCGAAGGCTTTTTTAGGTTATTCAAATTTGAAGAAGGCAGGTAAATTAGAAAGCGGTGCCGGCATTTTAACTGTGTGCGATTTCTCGCTTTCATCAACAAAGAAACGCTTGTGGGTTATCGACATGAATTCCAGTAAAGTTCTTTTCAACGAATTAGTAGCTCACGGAAAGAATACAGGAGAAGAGTTTGCGACAAAATTCTCAAATACCGAAAGTTCACTGCAAAGCAGCATGGGTTTCTATATTACAGAATCTACTTACAATGGTTCTAACGGTTACTCCCTGAAGCTTATAGGAATGGACAGAGGCTACAACGATAATGCTTACAAACGCGCCATTGTCATGCATGGTGCCGACTATATTAGTGAAGATTTCATTAAGGCTCAAAACAGGATTGGCCGCAGCTGGGGTTGTCCTGCAGTAGCGCGTGAGCTGGCTGAGCCAATCATCAATACCATTAAAGGTCAGAATGTGCTTTTCATCTATTATCCGGACCAAACCTATCTGGAATCATCTGAGTGGCTTAAAGCATAATTTTGTAAATGCCTTCAAATAAAAAAGGGAAGTCCGGCTTGGACTTCCCTTTTTTTATGTGATTTACATTATCAGAACTTAAAATCCAGTCCGAGATAAAAATTGGCCGGCATAATAGGTGCGTAAACCATTCCGCCGTCAAAATAATTTCCGAAAGGATTGGCTGCATCAATAATAGGGTTGTCCTGGGTGAATGACGTCAGGTTTTCACCACCAGCATAAACTCTGATGTTTTTAGAAAAGTCGCGGGAAATCTGCGCATTCAGGGTCACGAAAGGATCTGATGTGCGTGCCAATTGAAATTCTGAAGGATTGGATGACAGATTTGGAAGGTCCTGCTTTCCTACATATTGAAGGGTGGTATCAAACGACCAGAAAGCCTGGCCTGTTGTTGGCTCTGTGCTGTAAGATGCGTTAAAGAATCCTCTGTTTTTAGCCATAAACGGAATATTTCTTCTGCCATCCAAATAATCTGCCTGTACATCATAGTATTTGTATGCAAGGCGAAAGTCCAGATTTTTAATTGGTGAAAAATCGAGCTGAGTCTGGAAACTGTTGGCAAAGGATGTTCCGTTTAAGTTATAGAATACAATTTTCTGCGGCGAAACATCCAGGTCTGTCAAGACCTGATTCTGGAAATCGGTGCGGAAAAAATCTGCTACCAAAGTAGCTTTCCTGCTGAACAGGTTAAACTCCTGCTGAAGGCTGGCTCCGTAATTCCAGGCAGTTTCAGGCTTCAGGTCATAAATTTTACCGCCATTACCCAGGATTTCGATTTGCCTGTTTGATGCAAAATATTGCTGGTTTTCAGCAAATACGTTGGCAGTACGAAACCCTCTTCCTGCTGAAAGGCGCAGAATGGTTCTTGGAGTAAAGTCGTACTTAAAATTTACACGAGGCGTAAACTGTGTTCCTGCCAAATTGTGAAAATCGGCTCTGGCGCCGGCCACCAATGTATAATTTTCTCCGGTTAAAGTATATTCCAAAAAGAGTCCGGGCACAGTTTCGGTCCGGTTGTAATTTTCCTGAAGGTACACCTCGTCAAACTTATCGAACAGGAAACTGGCTCCTGCCTTGTACTTATGGTTGGTGCTTCCCAGAATACTTTCGAAAATCAAATTTGAATAAAAGGTACTTTGCTTACCCAGATAATTCCTGTTGCCGAAGAAACTGTCCTGCTCATGATGGCTGTACTGGTTCATCCAGCCAATACTTTGGTAAGGCTTTCCTTTAAAAATGTATCCTGTCTTGTTCCAAACATCAAACTTAGCCAGATCGATCCCGATCCCGTAGAGACTTTGCTGCGACTGATCTGTATGTTTATCATAGTCTTTCTGGCCGCCGTGGCGCTCATCTTTTACAAAACTGATTCCGAAATGGGAGCCCAAACCTGAACGCTCCAAATCGTTGTAGTGCAGCAAATAGGCAGCGTTTACCTGATTGCCGGTGGGCTGGTCCAGAAAGTGGTCGTTGTTATAATCCATCCTGGCCAGGGTAGCATTTCCGTGCAAAAGTACCGTCTGAGACCAGTGGTCAGTCAGTGCACTGCTCGAGGTGATATTCGTTTCAAACCTGCCGTTGGCATCGCCAAAAAAGTTGAGTGCCGTTTCCGGAGTTGTCTGAAACTTCAGAAACTCCGTATTGATTTGCCCCGTGATGCTCTCGTATCCGTTTGTCACAGTACTTCCTCCTTTTGTAAGCTGTATTCCACCGATCCACCGCCCGGGTATCAGGTTCATTCCATAAGGAGAAGCCAACCCGCGAATGGAGGGCAGAAGTTCTTTGGTCAGCGAAGTGTATTTCTGTTCCAGACCCAGCATCTTGAGCTGCTTTGTCCCGGTAACAGCATTGCTGAACGATACATCAACCGTCGCATTGGTTTCAAAACTCTCTGAAAGGTTACAGCAGGCTGCCTTCAGCAATTCTTTTTGACCAATGTTAAAGGTAAGACCGGCAGATTTGCGGCTTAATGAGGTCGCTTCTTCACGCTTCGTGATAAGAACCCCGTCAATATCATGGTCAATATGATCCGCGTGCTGCGTAAAGTCTTTTTGTGGTTTCTGTTCATCATCATGTACCAAATCACTCTTTACCCCAAAAGCGAGTTCCCGGTCGTAGAGGCAGCAGCCAGGTAAAGCATTATAGACTGCATCTTTTGCCAGAAATTTTTCATTGTCGTGACCTGCATCCGCGATTTTTTGCAAAATTGCTTCGGAGGTGGTTTTAGCCGGGTCAAAATCCAGAACCACTGTTTGAGTTTCAGAGTTCCAGACGGCGCCGGCAGCACCAGCATCTTTTGCAGCCTTCTCAATTCTTGTTTTACAGGATACACAGTTTCCTTTTACAAAAAAGGTGTTCGCCGGCAAAGCGGCTGTACCACTGGTAGCTTCCGGAGTGCTTATTTTGAATGAGGGTGTTCTCTCATAGAGACAACAGCCGGGAAGATTTTTGTATACAGAATCAGGCGCAGAATACTTTTCATTGTCATGTCCTACTTCCGCTATTTTTTTAAGTAGTACATCTCCTGTAACTTTGGAGTCATCAAACTTCACACTGAGGGTTTGAGTGGCCGCGTTCCAGTTGGCGGAAGTAGCACCAGCGTTTTTCGCTGTGGTTTCAATTCTGTCCTTACACATGCCACACTCACCCTTCACTTTGAAGGTAGATTCTGTAATAGTTTGTGCAAATAAGGTTTGGGTAAGGAAAAGGGTGATAATCAGAATGCTTTTTGCTATAGCTTTCATTGTAATAATTTAGATTAATTAAAAGAGAATTTACCCTAGGGACGTACCTTGGGCATAAAATCAGAAAATTAACCTATTTTGGGGGGTTGCCATATCTTGGCAGCGGGATCGGAGAATTCAGGACTCAGATAGCAGAAATCCATGAGGTTACCTGTAGCAACCATAGGGTCACAGGGAACTTTCAATGAGGATGAGCCTGAGGTGAACGCCGTTGTCGTAGTACAGGATTTGCAGTTGGTACAGTCAGCGCCGCAGGATTTCTTTTCCTTCCCGTGGCAGGGCTTGGTATCTTTCTGTTCAGTAGGACAACAGTCACCCGAACCGGCTGTAGTGCAACAGGATTGCTGAAAAATTTGGGCAAAGACATTCTGTTTGGGTATTATAAAGACTCCCAAACAAAAAACAATCATCAATATGTGAAGTTTCCTTGCCATTTATGGCGCAAAATTACGCATTTTATTTTAATGGCGCACCTACAGCTATATCGCATCTGTGACCTGGCTGACCGTGAGCAGGGTTTAATCCTGACTTACCACTGGCTGCGGGTGCAGGTTTATTCGCAACATTATAAGCCATCGGATCAGGTTTCGCATTGGCAGGAACAATGCTGGCAGGGGCTGTGTTCGCTGATGTGCTTTTTGCAGGGCTGTTTAGCGGTGCACCTACTGAAATGTCGCAACGGTGGCCTGGTTGCCCGTGTGGTGGATTCATGCCCGGTGCTGTGGATGGTGGTGGAGTTACATTATATGCGGCCGGATCTTTCTTAGCAGAGTTCGGGTCTACAGTAATTGACTGGGGAGCTGATGCAGGGCTTTTTGGAGCTGAATTTAGCGGTGCACCCACAGGAATTTCGCACTTATGTCCCGGCTGTCCGTGTGGAGGATTGGTTCCGGCTGCAGTTTTCTGAGTTCCGGCAACCGGTTGGCCAGGTGCAACAGCTCCTGGCAAAGCAGGACTGGATGCATTCTGCGCTGCGGGTAGAAGCATGTTGGAGGCCTTGGCCTTGGCCGCATCTACAGTACCCGTTGAATTGGTCGCTGTGGTTGAATCCTTAAGGTAGGTAGGTTTTTGATCTTTGTCGCAGGAACTTACAGTTAATACAGCTCCAAGTATAATTAATGTGGTAATTTTCATATTGTTATCTCTGATTCAGCAAAAATAGCAAATTCCGGCGACATTGCATTATCTGTTTGTTTTTTGTAAAAATTTATTATTTAGCCGAATTTCAGGTTCAAAAAATTACATTTGCACTCATTATAAAACCAAACTGCTTATGAAAAATGTATTTGTGTTGTTTTTTATGTTCTTTTCCATACTGGCGTTCTCGCAGGAAAGGAAAGATATAGGTCAGAATTTTGTAAAGGGTATGTTCTCTGATAAGGAAACTGAGAGGGCATACTCAATGTTTGACAGCAGTATCAAAGACCAGTTGCCTCAGGCTGAATTTAAAGAACTGGGTGCGCAGATTACAGGTCAGACAGGGCCGTTCAAAAAAATACTGGAAGTAAACAATGAGGAAGATACCTACTATATCTATTCTGAATTTGAAAAGACCAGCCTTGATGTACAGATCACCTTTAACAGCGAGAATAAAATCGTAGGTTTTTATTTTGTGCCTCATAAAGTATTTGACGCCGGCTCGACGAAGTAAGCTGGAAAAGTCCGCAATAGCATTAAAAAAAACACCTCGCTGCTTCTGACGTGAGGTGTTTTTCTGTCTTACAATCGTGGTGATTTCTAGTTTTTTACCAGCAGGCGGAAACCTTCACCATGTACATTGATGATTTCCAGGCCTTCATCATCACGCAGGAGTTTACGGAGTTTGGCAATATATACATCCATACTTCTGGCGGTAAAGTAGTTTTCCTTTTTCCAGATTTTCCTCAATGCCAGGTCGCGGGGCATGAAATCGTTGCGGTGCTGACAAAGAAGCTTCAGGAGTTCGTTTTCTTTAGGTGATAGCTTATATTCGTTATCTCCAACACGAAGTTGGCGCAGCATGGAATCAAAGAAGATGTTGCTGATCTTGAACTGTTCCTGCTCGTCATTCTCCACCGCTGCGCTGCGCTGCAGGATGGCCTTAATTTTATAGAGAAGCAATTCCGTGTCAAATGGTTTTGTAATATAATCATCGGCACCCAACTGATAACCTTTCAGGATGTCTTCCCTCAGGTTTTTGGCAGTAAGGAAGATAATCGGGGTGTTCTTATCTATTTTTTTTACATCTTCGGCAAGTGAGAAGCCGTCTTTTTTCGGCATCATCACATCAAAGATGCAGATGTCGAATTCATTCTCAGTAAATTCCTTTAAACCCTGCTCTCCATCAACAGCCAGTGTTACTTCGAAATTATTGATGGTTAAGTAGTCCTTCAGAACTGCGCCAAAACTTTGGTCATCTT
>CAYXUO010000003.1:15859-32718 GCA_964468335.1 uncultured Chryseobacterium sp.
GTAATCTTCTACCAGTTGGATTCTGTTATTCATTATGTTTATTTTTAGTTGTTTACGATAATTTTATACCTGATTCATAGGTAATTTTATGGTGAAGGTGCTTCCCTTTCCCTTACGCGACTCTACCAAAACCTGTCCTTTGTGGAGTTCAATGATTTTCTTCACATAAGACAAGCCCAGTCCCTGACCTTTCACATTGTGGATGTTACCGGTTTCCTCGCGGAAGAATTTGTCAAAAATCCTTTTGTTGTTGTCTATATCCAGACCAATTCCCCGGTCAGAAATTTCAATGACATACCAATTGCCTTCATTCTTTGTTTTTACGAAGATCTCAGGCGTTTCAGGTGAATATTTATTAGCATTGTCCAGCAGGTTGATCAAGGCATTGGAAATATGGAACTCATCTACCTTTACTATGTAGCGGTCTGCCGTGAACTCCTGTTCCAGGGTTCCGCTGCGCTGCGTGATAATGAGGCCGAAACTTTCGGTAATTTCTTTTATAAGGTTGCGGAGGTTCGTTTCCTTCAGGAAAAGCTGCACTTCGTTCCTCTCAAGCTTGCTCATATTCAGGACATTTTCCACCTGCTTTTTCATGCGAAGGTTTTCCTGTTTGATAAGCTGTGAGTAGTATTTCACCTTATCCGGGTTTGTAGCGATCTTATCGTTTGCCAGCGAATCTGTAGCTACTGATATGGTGGCCAGCGGTGTCTTGAATTCATGAGACATGTTATTGATGAAATCCGTTTTAACCTCAGCAATTTTCTTCTGCCGCATCATATAATTAATGGAGATGATGTAGATGCCAAGGATGGTGAGTAGAGACATAAAAGTCCCCAGCAGCATGGGAAGGTTGTTCTTTGCCAGAGAATATCCCTTGCGCGGGAATACCAATGAAAGACTGTAGAGTGTCCTGTCTTTACTGTCTGAAAAAATGGGATAGGTGTAACTGTCTGCGTTTTTTTCCACCTTAAAGATCTCGTTGGCCACCGGCGTCACATTGTTTTTATTATCCAGAATCCCGTAACCGAACTTGGTGTCTATTCCTTTCAGTCGG
Source organism: uncultured Chryseobacterium sp. (assembly GCA_964468335.1). Taxonomy (GTDB): domain Bacteria; phylum Bacteroidota; class Bacteroidia; order Flavobacteriales; family Weeksellaceae; genus Marnyiella. The sequence goes on from CAYXUO010000003.1 coordinate 16,914, forward strand.
AGTTCACGCGAAATCACTGAGTCCAGTACTTCAGGCACTACACGCTTTTCCACAGGAAGATTAATTCCAATCAGTTTTACGAACTCCCGAAGCGTGTAATCACCGCTTTGTATAGACCGGTTCAGGTCCTCTGTAAGAAGTTCCGGCGTCGAGGAATCCCGGCGAAGGCGGATTAATGCTTCATCTGTGTACATGGTGGTCACCTTCAGGCTGTCACCGCGGTGCGAAATAGGAATGTCCTTATTTTCAATGATGTTCTTGGAATAGGTAATGGTTCGGCGGCTGGCCGAATCTTCTACCTGCTGTATGGCTGTCACAGAAGGCTGCGTGCTTCCCATTACGTCTTTATTCAGGTTTTTGTATTGGGAATAGTATTTATCCACTTCAATGTCCGTCATTTTTTTTGCTGAGGACTCCATTGCAGCATGTACCTTGTTAGAAAAATCCTGCTCCAGCGCTTCGTAGTAACTTTTCAGCCAGTAAAACTGCAACGCCACAAAGACCACGAGGGAGATCGTCATAAATACAGATATGATGGGGATAAACTTATTGTTCATTAACCTGTTAGATTTCAGCTGTTAAAATTAGTCATTTTAAGAATGTAAATTTAATAATGCCGCTAATATTATATTAAAATTTTCTTAAAAACGGTGGTTTTAACGGTTTATTGTAAATATGCCCCGGATTTTGCAACTGTATTAAATCTATTGTTTATTTTTGGAAATAAAATGAAAAGACATGGAAGATAAGACGGTGGTCCGTATTGATCAGGAGGCGGCAACAATGTTTATGATGCGGGTCTTTCCGGCCGAAGTTTCTGATGTATGGCAGCATTTCACGCAGAAGGAACTGCTGGACAGCTGGTGGGCGCCAAGCCCCTGGAAATGTGAGACTGTAAGTTTAAATTTTACAGAAAACGGAATCTGGCAGTATTCCATGATCGGACCCAACGGCGAACGCCATTATGCTGGCGTGCGGTACACCGAAATTATGTTCCACCGGAGTATTGCATGGTCTGACTATTTTTCAGATGAGAACGGTAATTTAGAAAGTGATCAACCAGTTGTTGACTGGCTGATAGGATTTACAGGAGTACAGGAGGGAACCAAGCTCACCGTTAACCTGCATTTCAAATCAGCAGATGACATGCAGAAAATCCTTAGTACCGGTTTTGAAGAAGGTTTTACCGCAGGACTTGACAACCTGCAGCTATCCCTGAAAAAAAGGTCAGTACTGTAAAAGGGTTACATAAGCTCTTCGTCCAGAAAATACTGGATGATGGCCTTTTTCATCAGCAACTGCTGCTCGTTCGGTTTCAGTTCGGGAAGCTGTGCCACTTCGCTGAAGTGTGGAAATCCATCTTTATCATAGTGGGAAAATTTATAATACCCAAAAGGCTCAAGTAATCTGCATACGGCTATATGCAGTATATTCAGCTTGTCATCCTTAGTATATTTCTGCTGCCCGCTACCCAGTTCCTGCACACCAATCAGAAAAAGGATGGTATCCAGCGAGGGATGTTTTTCAGTGTCGAAATTTTCCACAAAGAAATTCTCAACCTTTGCCCATAACTCAGCTTCACTTAAATTATTCATTATTATTTTTTTCGAGTTTTAATAAAAAAGCAAATTCCAGAGCATCTTCCTTCAGGCTTTCAAACCTTCCGCTGGCACCGCCATGTCCGGAGCTCATATCGGTTTTAAATATGAGGATATTGTTATCAGTCTTCAGATCACGGAGTTTTGCGGTCCATTTTGCCGGTTCCCAATATTGAACCTGTGAATCGTGAAGTCCTGTCGTAATCAGTATGTTTGGGTAAGCCTTGGATTCAACATTATCATAAGGTGAGTAGGACTTCATGTAATGGTAGTACTCACTTTCATTAGGATTCCCCCATTCGTCATACTCTCCTGTGGTGAGCGGGATGGTTTCATCCAGCATGGTGGTGACCACATCCACAAACGGGACCTGCGCAATCACTCCATTGAAGAGTTGAGGTTCGTAATTTATCACGGTGCCGATCAGCAGACCGCCAGCCGATCCACCCATGGCGTACAGATGCTGAGGTGAGGTATACTCCAACGATATGAGAAACTTAGCAACATCAATAAAGTCGTAAAAGGTATTCTTCTTCTCCAGCATACGGCCGTCTTCGTACCATTCGCGACCCAAATATTCGCCACCACGGATATGTGCGATGGCATAGATGAAGCCACGGTCCAAAAGCGAAAGTCGTACATTGGAGAAACCGGCATCTACTGTATGTCCGTAACTGCCGTACCCATACATAAGCAACGGCGTTTTTTGGCTTTTGCGGGTGTTTTTATGATATACCAGCGAAACCGGAATCATTGTTTCTCCATCACGCGATTTTGCCCACAGCCTTTCAGAAATATAATTTTCCGGACTGAAATTGCCGCCCAGGACTTCCTGCTGCTTCAGCAGCGTTGTGGTCCGTTGGTCCATATCGTACTCAAAGGCGGTGGTAGGCTGGGTGAGCGAGGTGTAGCCGTAACGGAGTTTATTGGTGTCAAATTCCAGATTGAGGCTTATAAATGCAGTATAGGTAGGATCTGAAAATGAGAGGTAGTGGCTTTCGTTTACTCTGGTGTCAGTAACCTTCAGCTGTAAAAGCCCCTCCTTTCTTTCTTCAAGAACAATAAAATTCCTGAATAACTCAAACCCTTCCAGCAGAACATCTTCGCGGTGAGGCACAATATCTGTCCAGTTTTCAATTTCCGGAGTGCTTACCGGAGCTTTAACCAGTTTAAAGTTGAAGGCGTCATCGGCATTCGTAATAATGTAAAAATCATCACCAAAATGTTCTACAGAATATTCCAGGTCTTCTGTGCGGGCCTGGAGGATTTTCCATTCACCCGTTGGGTCACTGGCAGGAATAAACCGGTGTTCGTCAGACAGTGTACTGGAGCTCCCGATAAAAATAAATTCAAGAGACTTGGTTTTGTACACGGTGACGTCATAACTGTCGTCTTCCTCATGGTACACCTCTACATCCAATTCAGAACTTGTACCGATTTGGTGTCTGAATACTTTATAGGCTCGCAGGTTTTCGTCTTTACGTATATAAAATAAATGCTGGTTATCTGCGGACCAAACGGCTTTGCCTGTACAGTTTTCAATGGTATCAGCCAGTAATTCGCCGGTACTTAGGTTCTTTATCTGAATGGTGTAAATCCTTCTTCCAACAGTATCGGTAGAGTAGGCACCCAAACGGTTGTCCGGACTTGCGGCTGCACTGCCAAGGTCAAAATATTCATGCCCTTCGGCCAAATCATTGGCATCGAGCATTACTTCCTCCGCATTGTCCAGCGTGAGGTGCTTTCGGCAAAAGATGGGATATTCCTTTCCTTTTTCGTACCGAACGATATACCAGTACTGATTAAAGAAATAGGGGATAGATTCGTCGTCTTTCTTGTAACGCGCCTTCATTTCCTCAAAGAGTTCCCCCTGTAATTTCTCAGTGTCCTTCATTACAAAGTCGGCATACTCATTTTCTGCCTGCAGATATGCGGTAACAGCCGGATTCTCTCTTTCATTCATCCAGAAATATGGGTCAACGCGTCGGTCGCCATGAATTTCCAGGATCTTTTCTATTTTCTTTGCTTGGGGAACGTTCATTTTCTGATAAAAAGGATTCAAAGATAATTAATTTACAGTGGTGGAGTGGGGCGCTAACTTTAAACCGGCCCTAAAACAGTATACTGTAACAGTTTTGTACTGCTGTATTTTAACAAAAAATCCGTCCCAGCCAGGAACGGATTGTATAGCCTGGATACGCGGAGGTATCACTTGTTCATATTTCTTATATATTTCTCAATAGCCATGGTCATGGAAGGTGTTTCCTTCGTAGGCGCCATCACATCGACCATCAGTCCGGTTTCTTCTGCGGCACTCTGCGTGGTAGGACCAAAAACTGCGATCTTGGTATCGCCCTGCTTGAAGTCTTTAAAATTCTGGTGGAGTGACTTGATGCCCTGAGGGCTGAAGAATACCAGCATATCATAATCCTGTATCGTGATATCCGTTAGATCCGAACAAACGGTCTTGTACATGATGGCACGGGTCCAGTCCACATTCGATTTATCCAGAATTACGGGAATATCTGCGCTCAGAACATCCGAAGAGGGTAGAAGGTATTTTTCGCCCGGAAATTTTTTAAACAGTGGGGCCAGGTCGGCAAAGGTTTTTTCGCCAAAGCTGATTTTCCTTTTCCTGTACACTATATGCTTTTGCAGATAATTGGCAATGGCCTCACTCTGGCAAATGTAGCGCATAGAATCCGGTACGCTGAAGCGCATCTCCTCTGCGAGGCGGAAGTAATGGTCTATCGCATTTTTGCTGGTAAAGATGATGCCGGTAAATTGCGAGAGATCAATCTTTTGCGTTCTGAGTTCCTTATTGTCCAGACCTTCCACATGGATGAACGGACGGAAATCTATTTTGATTTTTTCTTTTTTCGCCATCTCCAGATAAGGTGAAGATTCACTTGGTGGCGGTTGAGAAACAAGAATAGATTTGATTTTCATATTAATTTGTGTTTAGTAAAATAACATTTTCCAAAGCGCCAGTATAGGGATAAATTGGAGCGTGCAAATATACAAAAATTTATAATACCACTCACTGGGTAAAATGTGATTTTTGTGAAAGATATAATATACCTGTTTGAATATGAAAACAATTCCGAAGAACAAAATGTAATAAACCAACGCTTCGCTCTTATCAATAGGAAAATAATAATGGCTGATACACAGCATTATAAGCACCAGTGAAAGGACGAAGTAAAACCTTGTAGCCGTGAAGCAGAAGGCGTTCCAGCGTCTGGAGAAGCCTACGCTTTGGTAAAACATATAGCTTAGCAAAGCTTTAGCCATATAGAACAGGACTAAAGCAAAAAACGTGAAACCAAATTTGTTAAACTGTAATCCCAGGACTTCGGGCATAGAAAGAAACCGGGGTACAGTAGGTATGTATTGGGATATTAATGTAGCAGCACTCAGGCACAACACCAGTGAGACCGTGATCCAGGTAATGATAATATTACTGGAATCCGAAACATCCTGCAACAGGAACTGTCTTATGTTAATGCCCCGATGCAGTGACGAGAGCATGAAAATATATAGAAAGCAGGATCCCAAAAGCAAAGTGATTACCCAGTCGTGGTTTTCTGTCAGGCGAAGCTGGTTGGCGAATGCGGTTTCTACAGTTAATTGTAACATTTGTGCAAAAATAGCATTATTTTAAAAACCAAAAGCTGTCTTGAAATTACACTATCTTTGCACCCGTAAATGAAGAAACTCGTTATTATACCTACTTATAATGAACTGGAAAATATCCAGGGCATCATAGCTGAGGTGTTTGCTTTGCAGCAGGATTTTCACGTTCTCGTGGTCGATGATTCCTCGCCTGACGGGACTTCGGGCCTGGTGAAGAAACTCCAGGAGGAATACCCGCATCACCTGCATTTAAGTGTCCGTAAAGTAAAGGACGGATTGGGTAAAGCCTATATTCACGGCTTTCGCTGGGCACTGCAGAATGGTTACGACTATATTTTTGAGATGGATGCAGATTTCTCCCATAATCCTGCAGACCTCCCGCGGATGTTTGAGGCCTGTCTTCATGCGGATATGAGTGTGGGTTCGCGCTATTCCAACGGTGTAAATGTGGTGAACTGGCCTATGGGACGCGTATTGCTTTCCTATTGTGCCTCCAAATATGTCCGTTTTGTACTGGGTATTCCGGTGCATGATACCACTGCCGGATTTGCCTGTTTTTCCCGGAAAGTTCTGGAAGAAATAGGGCTGGACAATGTAAACCTCAAAGGTTACGGATTTCAGGTTGAAATGAAATTCCGCGCCTATAAAAAGGGATTCCGCATTGTTGAAGTTCCTATTATATTTACAAACCGCGTTAGGGGCGAGAGCAAGATGAACGGCGGTATCATTGGTGAAGCAGTTTTCGGCGTGCTGCATCTGAAATGGCAGTCATTAATTGGAAAGTTATAAAGCTGATGAGGAGGTCACTTATTTTTTTCGTGTTTACCCTTCTGCTGTCATGTTCTGACTATGTGGAGCGGCCGGCAAAACTTCTTGGTGAAGACCAGATGGCCGAAATTATCGCGGAACTGACCATTCAGGAAGAAGTGCTCAGAAGTAAGCCCAAAAGCAATATGGAGAATGCTACCAGGTTGGTCCTCAATAAACATAAAGTCAGTGCGGCCAATTTTACCGCCAGCTATAAATTTTATGCTACCAGCCGTAAGTTGGAAGGAATATTAGCCGAAGCTCAGGAAATAATTAAAGAAAGTCATCCAAAGGCGGCCACCTATATTGAAAACGAACTAAAGAAAAATAAAACGGAAGAAATTCCCGCTAATTAATATGCAGCCATTTTTTCAAATAGATAAAAATTCCGAAGGAAAAGCCCGTGCAGGAGTCCTGACTACAGATCACGGACAGATTCAAACCCCGATCTTCATGCCTGTGGGGACAGTAGCTTCGGTGAAAACTGTTCATCAGCATGAACTGAAAGACGATATAAAGGCACAGATCATTTTAGGTAATACCTATCATCTTCTGCTGCGCCCGGGAATGGATATCATGACGCGGGCCGGCGGGCTGCACAAGTTTATGAACTGGGAGCTGCCTATCCTTACAGATTCAGGCGGCTATCAGGTGTTCTCTCTCGCTGCTTCGCGCAAGATGACTGAGGAAGGAGTTAAGTTTAAATCTCATATAGACGGGAGTGTTCAGTTTATATCACCGGAAAAGTCAATGGAAATCCAGCGGCAGATCGGTGCAGATATTTTTATGGCTTTTGACGAATGTACACCATATCCTTGCGAGTACAATCAGGCCAAAACATCCATGGAACTCACCCACCGCTGGCTAAAGAGATGTATTGACTGGTGCGCGGAGAATCCGGAAATGTACGGACACCAACAACATCTTTTTCCTATTGTACAGGGATCAACCTATGCAGATTTACGTAAAATTTCCGCTGAGGTTATTTCCGAAAGCAATGCTGTGGGAAACGCCATTGGTGGACTTTCTGTTGGTGAGCCTGAGGACGAAATGTACCGCATTACCGATATCGTAACAGATGTACTTCCGAAGGAAAAACCAAGATATCTGATGGGTGTTGGTACTCCATGGAATATTCTGGAATCCATAGGCCTCGGTATCGATATGATGGATTGTGTAATGCCTACAAGAAATGCACGTAATGCAATGCTCTTCACCTGGAACGGTGTGATGAATATGAAAAACCAGAAATGGAAAGATGACTTCTCACCGCTGGACGAGTTTGGTACCAGTTATGTAGACCGCGAGTACAGCAAAGCGTATGTAAGGCATCTTTTTGTGTCCAAAGAATATTTGGCGAAGCAGATTGCCTCCATCCACAACCTTGCTTTTTATCTGGATCTGGTTCGGGTGGCGCGTGAGCACATCATTGCCGGAGATTTTTATCAGTGGAAAGATTCAGTGATGCCGGCTCTTCGCCAGCGTTTGTAAGATTATAAGCAGTTTCATGGGAATTGTAGACCGTTATATCATTAAAAAATATCTTGGAACCTTCGGTTTCATTTTATTGCTGCTTTCAACAGTGGTACTGGTAATTGACGTGCAGGCCAAAAAACCCCGTATTGAGGAAAACGGTTTTCAGCTGTCTGAATTCCTGACCCAGTATTATCCCTTTTGGATTATTTACCTGATTATGACATTCATGTCTATTCTGGTTTTTATTGCAGTGATTTTCTTTACATCACGTATGGCCAATAATACGGAGATTGTTGCTATAATCAGCAGTGGCGCAAGCTTTCACCGTTTTGCAAGGCCCTATTTTATCACTTCGCTTTTTATCGGTCTTTTTTCACTTGTCATTAATCATTATGTTCTTCCCTGGGCCAATATTCAGAAAAATGAACTGGAAGCCTACACCATGAATGCCCGAAAACGGGAGCAGATTATCGGTAGTGCACCTGTTTCGGCGCAGATTAATGTGAATGAGTATATATTTATTCACAGTTATAACAAGAAAGAAAAGCGGGGATCTGGCTTTGCGTACAGGAAATATGATAAAGACAAAAAGCTGGTGTACCAACTTTTAGCTGCCGAAATGTATTGGGATGATACCAAAAAGCATTTCGTGCTTAACAGCTTTCATGAGAAAACAATCAATAAGGACGATTCTGAGAAATTAAACAGTGGATCAGAGATTTTCAGAAAGTTCGGGTTTCCGCCCGAAGAGCTTTTCCCGGATCAGCTGTTGGGCCAGACCAAGACCACGCCGGAACTTATAAGGTTTATAGACCGCGAACGGGAAAAGGGAAACAGCAATCTGAATACCTATCTGAACGAACTGTACCAGCGTACAGCAATGCCGGTTTCTGTAATCGTGCTTACCTTCCTGGCACTGTCTCTGGCGTCTGAGAAAAAGCGGGGTGGTCTGGGGGTTAACCTCGCTATAGGAATCGCACTGGCCTTTATTTTCGTCTTTTCATTTGAAGCACTGAAAGTTGTGTCAGAAAATAAAACTCTTCCGCCCGCAGTAGCAATGTGGCTTCCAAATATGGTTTTTGCGCCGCTTGCTGCAATTCTGTACTTCCGCAGAGCAAATCAGTAAAGCATTTCTATCTCCTTGTGATAAAATCTTTGCAAACCTTCATTTTCCAGCTCAATCCATAAGTATCCGGATTCATCTGCATGAGAGATTATGCCATTTTGGCTAATGTTATTTTTACGGAATACAGCAACTTCATTCCTGCGGTACAGGTAGCTATTGTATCCATTTATCAGGTCGGCACCCGTCGGATTATCTCTGATCCTGCTTGCCAGAAATTCATAGAGGCCTTCAGCTACATCATTCAGTAGAAAACTCTTTCCAGTTTGCGTTAGCAGGGAGCCGGCACGGGGCAGGTCCTCAAAATTTTCCTGCTGCACGTTGATGCCTATTCCAAGGATGTAGTACTGTAAGTCGTGCACCTTCTTAATCTCAACCAGCATTCCACAAACTTTTTTATTGTTGATGATTAAGTCATTAGGCCATTTAATTTTCACCTCATGCTTTGTCAGATTGGCTGTAAATTCCCGTACATTCAGTGCGGTACAGAAGTTGAATAATGAGTCGGAGGTTTTAATATAGCTTTTAGGAATGGCCATTGTTAGCGCAATGTTTTTACCGGCATAGGTTTTCCACCCGTTACCATACTGCCCACGACCGTTGGTCTGACAGTAGGTGTAAACTCCCGCAATACCAGAGGGTTCAGCGTCCAGGTAGTTGAGGACCTCATCATTAGTGGATCCGCATTCCTTCAGGTAAATCAGGGTGGTCATTTAAGAAAGTTTTAAGACTGTTTAGAATGTGAAAGTAAAGAAAAAAGAATAAATTTGCAGATTATACCAATTTTTAATGAATAACAATACAGATAAGCAGGCACTAATAGATAAAATCGTTGATGCAGTACAGGATACAAAGGGTGAAGATATAATGATTTTCGACCTTTCAAAGATAGAAAATTCCGTAGCGGAAACTTTCATCATCTGCAGCGCAAACTCCAATACTCAGGTTTCGGCAATAGCCGGAAATGTAGAAAAGAAAGTACGTAATGATTTACAGGAACGTCCATGGCATGTGGAAGGTTCCGAAAATGCAATGTGGGTACTCGTAGATTACGTTTCAGTAGTCGTACATATTTTCCAGAAGCATATACGTGAGTATTACGATATTGAAGAGTTGTGGGGCGATGCAAAGATCACGCGTATAGAAGCATAATTTTAAAGAAATTTGAATGAATAATAAAGGATTTAACTGGTTTTTTCCCATAGCCATTATGGCGTTCCTTCTCTTCTTCGGACGCGGGCTCTTCATGCCGGCATCCAGTTCCGAAATTACGGAGGAGCAGTTTTTTGATATGATGCGCGAGGGCAAGGTCCAGAACATCAAAGCATACAGAGATAATTTTACGGCAGAAGTATTCCTGACGCCTGCAGCCCGAACGGCTCTGGCCAAAAATGCAGAAGCTAACAAGAGTCCTTTTGCAGCACTGGAAACTGCACCGGGTGCAGATTATAATCTGAAGTACGGGGAACTCAGGCTTCTCATGGAAAAGTTTGACAGGGTTAAGGCCGAGAATCCACAGCTTAAAACCACAATTAATGTGGATACTGCCGGTAGTTTAATGGAGAGTTTCCTGATACAAATCGCAGTCGGACTCATCATTTTATCCATTATCTACTTCGTTTTCTTCAGGAAGATGGCAGGTGGCGGTGGACCGGGAGGACAGATTTTCTCAATTGGTAAATCCCGTGCGAAACTTTTTGATGAAAAAGATAAGGTTCAGACTACGTTCAAGGACGTAGCCGGACTGGAAGGAGCTAAGGAAGAAGTTCAGGAAGTTGTGGATTTCCTTAAAAATTCCGATAAATACACGAAGCTTGGCGGAAAGATTCCGAAAGGGGTACTACTTGTAGGTCCTCCGGGTACTGGTAAAACACTTTTGGCAAAAGCCGTAGCAGGCGAAGCAAAAGTTCCGTTTTTCTCCCTTTCAGGTTCAGATTTTGTGGAAATGTTTGTCGGTGTTGGTGCTTCCCGTGTTAGAGACCTTTTTGCACAGGCGAAGGCCAAATCTCCCGCGATTATTTTTATTGATGAGATTGACGCCATTGGTCGCGCTAGGGGAAAAGGGAATTTTACAGGTGGTAACGATGAGCGTGAGAATACGCTTAACCAACTGCTTACAGAGATGGATGGCTTTGGTACCGATACCAATGTAATCGTGATGGCTGCTACCAACAGAGCAGATATCCTGGATAAAGCATTGATGAGGGCAGGACGTTTCGACCGCTCGATATATGTGGATTTACCTGAATTACATGAGCGCCGTTCCATATTTGATGTGCATCTATCCAAAATCAAGTTGTCCGACAATATAGACCGTGAATTCCTGGCAAAGCAAACACCCGGATTCAGCGGTGCCGATATTGCAAATGTTTGTAATGAGGCAGCACTGATTGCAGCACGTAATAATCACGAGTCTGTGAACAAACAGGACTTCCTGGATGCGGTAGACCGTATCATTGGCGGACTCGAGAAAAAGAATAAAGCTATTAAGCCATCAGAAAAGCGCCGTGTGGCTTACCATGAAGCCGGACACGCAGCGATTTCCTGGCTGGTGGAGCATGCCGCACCTTTGCTGAAAGTCACCATTGTACCGCGTGGACGTTCTTTAGGAGCTGCATGGTACTTACCGGAAGAAAGGTCGCTGACCACTACGGAGCAGATGTATGATGAGCTCTGTGCTACCTTAGGTGGCCGGGCAGCTGAGCAGACTGTTTTCGGTAATATTTCTACCGGTGCACTGTCAGATTTGGAACGTGTAACCAAGCAGGCCCAGGCTATGGTCACCATCTACGGTCTGAATGATAAGGTGGGAAATATCTCTTACTACGACAGTTCGGGACAAAGCGAGTACAGTTTCGGAAAACCTTATTCCGAAGAAACTGCGAAAATGATTGATCAGGAGATCTCGAAGATTATTGAAAACCAATACACAAGAGCACTGACAATCCTGGCAGAAAACCGGGATAAACTGGACAGCCTTGCTAAAAAACTTTTGGAAAAGGAGGTGATTTTCCGCGAGGACCTGGAGTAAATTTTCGGCAAAAGAGCCTGGGATCCGGAATTAACCGAACATCCTGTAAGTACAGCCGCAGGATCAGTTTCGGAGAGCGACCCAACCATCGTTGCCGATGAGAATACTGCAGCGCCCGAAAGCACAACACAGCTGTAATCTCTTCAATTACCCGGTATCTGCTTCATGATAAGTGAATACCGGGTAATTTTTGCTATTTAATCAGTGTTTCCGGTGATTAACTGAAATATTTTATATTTTTGTATTGATATACTAACAGAAGAAAGTTGAGCTTATTTAAAAAATTTGTCGGCAAGATAATGAACCAGCCTGAAGAATCCGGAAATCAGAGCCTGGAAAAACTTGGAGATTCGCTTAAAAATGCGGATCTTGACTATAAGTTTGCGCAGCTTTTTACACATTCCGGTGGTTTTTTTAATTATTGTGCGGATGAAGCTGAAGCGCTTCAAATCCTGAATCAGATTGTAAAGATTGAACAGGTTAAATCCGTTTTCTGCTGTGACCGGGATCTTAAGAATTTTCTTGACGTAGTAAAGGCACCGTACAGCGACAATCTTGAAATTGCAAATGACGCAGCATTTATCACGTGCGAATATCTGATTGCCTATGACGGACGGATCATGCTGTCGCATAATAACATCAAGCATTTCCATTCATCACGTTTACCGGAAAAAATTATCGTAATGGCAAACGTGTCGCAGATTGTTTCCAACCTCAATGAAGCCATGAGCAAGATTAAAAGGAATGGCAATGTAAAGAATCTGACTTCCATCAGTGGTAACCAAAACAAGCTGGATGCACCTTCGCGCAACAGCACTAAGCTTTTTCTTCTTCTAATTGAAGACTAGTAACTAACAGTTTCGCTTTGGACAAAAATTTAATTCAGCGTACCATTTCAGGGTTGGTATACATACTTATCATTATGGCCTGTGTACATCCGGCAGGTGCAGATACTATTAACAGAATCTTCCCCGATGCGGTTAAACAGCACTACCTCTACTTTGGGCTGATCGCATTGCTTTTCGTTGCTTCCGTATGGGAATGCATGAAGATCATGAAATTCGGAACCGGATATGAACGCTGGATCGTTCTTCCTCTTTCGTTTTTTGTCTTCTATCTTTTCAGCAAACGGTATTTCAACTTTGGATTCTATTACGATTTCAGGCTGTCGGAAATACTGGCGCTTTCGCTGATCTTAATTGCGGTTGTTACCCTGTTTAAGTACAGTTCAGAATTATATTACGATAGCGGAAAGCTCATTTTTACCGTAATTTATACAGCTCTGCCATTCGGCTTTGCCCTTGGCTTACCCAAATACTCAGCTTATCAGAATACTTTCAGTCTGGAGGTGTTTTTCCTGTTTATACTGATTTGGAGCAGTGATACTTTTGCCTATCTTACCGGCAAGTTCTTCGGCAAACATAAGATGGCACCAAAGGTTTCGCCTAAGAAAACATGGGAAGGTTTTGCCGGTGGCGTAGTGCTGACTGTTGTGCTTGCATTTTTTGTAGATAAATATTTTCCCGAACTGCGCGGTAACTGGATGGTTGTTGGGGCATTGATAGCCATTTTCGCACCACTGGGCGATTTGGTGGAGAGCCAGTTGAAGCGCACTTTCGCGGTTAAGGATTCCGGAAATCTGATTCCCGGACATGGCGGCGTTTTAGACCGCCTGGATAGCTTTATTATCTGTGCACCTGTAGTATATTTGTACTTTATATTAGAAAAATTTATTTAATACCATGAAACTTCACCGGGAATCCAAGGGGACCATTGTTGTTGCAACCCTAATTTTTGCAGTATTAAGCTTTATAGCTGTATATTTTCTGGAGCTTTGGGCCCTGGTGGTTATTATACCTCTGCTGGTCATTTATGCACTCATCTTTTGGTTTTTCCGTGTGCCGAACCGCGAAATTGAAGATCATAAAGAAAATGTCATTGCTCCAGTAGACGGAAAGGTGGTCATGATAAAGGAGGTGGATGAGGACGAATTTATTAAAGGTAAAGCAATTCAGGTCTCTATTTTTATGTCACCGCTTAATGTGCACATTTGTCGCTATCCTGTTTCCGGTAAGGTGATCTACAAAAAATATCATCCTGGGAAGTATCTGGTAGCCTGGCATGAGAAATCGTCTACGGAAAATGAAAGGACTACCGTGGCTGTGGAGAGTTTGACCCACCACCAGGTGGTGTTCAGACAGATTGCAGGTTATGTTGCCCGCAGGATTGTCTTTAACTGTAAAGAGGGTGACAGTGCGAAGGCCGGCCATGAGTTTGGTTTCATAAAATTTGGTTCACGAATGGACGTTTTTTTGCCCATGGATACCGAAATCATCTGCAAGATTGGTGATAAAACAAAGGGAGGTGTGGATGTTATTGCGAAAATGAAAGCTTAACAATTACTCAAAACTCATAGGACAGTCCGGCAGTGCCGGATTTTTTTTGTATATTTTGGCAAAGAAAATAGAAATGATAAGAATACGTGCCTATAAATTCCTGATTTCTGTGCTGCTGCTTATGCTGGTTGGCTGTCAGGAAGGAGACGCCCAAAAGCAGACTGATCTTCATAAACGTGATTCCTTACTGACGGTTAAAGAAAAGGAATTCGCCCTCAAAGCAGCAGATTATCAATCTCTACTGGAACTCCGGGACAGCCTGAATATGCTCAAAGACAGTGTGAATGTAAACCCTTTACCCGTAAGTATAACCGGAAACTGGACCGGAAAGCTCGTGTGTACCCACTCCAACTGTACGGATTACGTGGTGGGTGATGTACGTACAGACGAATGGCAGCTTTCTGAAGAAGACGGTAAAATTGTGGCCAAAAATGTTAACAAGACCGGTGTGGTCCGTATGTACACCGGCGAATACAACGGAACGGAAATCCTGCTTACATCACAAAATACTCCCGAGGCCCCGGTAAACCGAACCTTTAAAATTGAGTTCGGTACAGTTTCTGCGGATCGGCTGGCGGGGACCCGCGAAATACAGGTAGATCAATCCTGTACTTCGGTTTTCTCTATTGAACTCGTAAGAAAATAACTATGAACGGCATGATAAGTATTGCGGGCCATTTTGTGTTGCCGCTGGAGGATCCTATTTTAAAGTTTCTGGTTATCCTGATCATCATTCTCTCCGCTCCCATATTACTTAACAGGATCAAGGTTCCTCATCTCATTGGCCTCATCATCGCGGGCGCTGTTATTGGGCCGTATGGCTTCAATGTATTGCCGCGTGATGCCAGTGTGGTGGTTATGGGAACCACAGGTTTACTCTTTATAATGTTTATGGCCGGTCTGGAAATAGACCTAACAGAGTTCAGAAAAAATAAATGGAAGAGCCTTACATTCGGGATGTACACCTTCTCTATCCCTTTGGTATTGGGTGTTTTAGCTGGATATTACATTCTGGGGTATGCCCTGCTTATAGCGGTATTGTTTGCCAGTATATTTTCCTCCCACACGCTGATTTCATATCCGCTCATCAGTAAACTTGGGATAGCAAAAAACCGGGCGGTTAATGTAACTGTGGGCGGTACCATGATCACCGATGTGCTGGCACTTTTGGTTCTTGCAGTGTGCGTAGGAATGGCGCAGGGTACGGTTACACCCGCATTTTGGATCAGATTAACGCTTTCGGTGATTATCTTCGCGGGTGTTGTACTCTTTGGCTTTCCCGTCGTAGCACGCTGGTTCTTTAAAAAGGTCCATGATAAAGTGTCCCATTTCATATTTGTAATGGTGATGATTTATCTGGCCTCTCTGTTCGCAGAACTGGCAGGTGTAGAAGCAATTATTGGTGCTTTTTTGGCGGGACTGGCACTAAACAGGCTCATACCACACACCTCGGCTCTTATGAACCGGATAGATTTCGTGGGAAATGCCATCTTTATTCCCTTTTTCCTGATCAGTGTGGGAATGCTAATTGATTTCAAAGCCTTTTTTAAGGACTTTGAAACCATAAAAGTGGCGCTGATTATGACCGTAATATCACTGGGTGCCAAATATCTGGCGGCGCTGGCTACTCAAAAGACCTTCAGGTTTACGAATGATGAAGGCAAGCTGATTTTCGGCCTCTCTTCGGCCTCGGCAGCGGCCTGCTGTCGGCGCGCCACCCCTCATGGCGGCTCGCGCC
>CAYXUO010000003.1:32728-38023 GCA_964468335.1 uncultured Chryseobacterium sp.
AGCGGCTACCCTGGCTACCGTAATGGTGGGTTATAATATTATCATCGGTGAAACTGAAAATGGCGAACCCATCAGGCTTTTAAATGAAAGTGTACTGAATGGAAGTATCCTGCTCATCCTGGTGTCGTGTACAGTATCCTCCTTTGTGTCCCAGAGAAGCGGTAAAAGTATCGCAGAGGCAGAGAGTGAAAATAGTGTCACCGGCGAAGGGTCTGATGAGGATAGGATTATGCTGGCGCTGAATTATCAGTCTACTGTGGCACCTATGACTAATCTGGCGCTGCTGCTTAAGTCCAGAAAAAATACGGAGGCGGTATATGCTCTTAATATCATAAACGAAAAGGAAAATGAATCGTCGGATAAAAATGCTGAAAAATTGTTGAACACTGCCGCAGAAACAGCCGCTGCAGCCGACCTTAAACTGAACATGCTGAAAAGGCATGACTCCGATGTGGTGAACGGGATCACTAATGAGATCCGCGAACACAGGATTACCGACCTTATCATCGCTGTAGACAGCCAAAAGGGTTTCTCACCGTCATTCGTTTACAACCTTTATAATGGCTATCTGACCAACGAAAGTACCAATTTGATGGTCTATCATTCCGTGCAGCCTGTTTCGACTATACAGGCTTATCATGTCCTTATCCCCAGGAATGCGCACCGCGAAGCAGGATTCTTCAAATGCCTGCAGAAGGTTTGGAATATCTCGCGCCATTCGGCAACCAGACTGATATTTTATGCAGATGAAAATATGATACAGATGCTGGAAACCATCCAGAAAAAAGCGACAATTGACGCCCAGTTTATCATATTCAGTAACTGGAAAGACCTGCCGAAGATCGCATCAAAAATGAAAACGGACGAGGCCCTGATCCTCATGATGGCCAAGCGGGGTATGAAATCATTTGATCCTGCTATGCAGTCTGTATCCCATCACCTGGACAGTGAGTTCAGCGGCCGTAATTATCTTTTAATGTATCCCTATACTAACGGGAATAGTGAAGAAGAAAACGGATTATACTCGCGAAGTGTGAACAATCCCGATGATTTTGCCGAAATCGGTAATTTTCTTGGAAATCTATTTAAGTAGTACTGCTCCGTTATTCGAAGTTTTGCAGATCTACCAGCTTGCGGTACACGCCGTCCCTGTCGTAAAGGTCGGTATGTGTGCCCTGTTCCACGATTTTACCCCGCTCCATAACTACGATGGTATCCGCTTTCTGAATGGTGGAAAGACGGTGTGCAATGACCAGTGAAGTCCGGTTCTGCATCATTTTCTCCAGTGCATCCTGCACAAATCTTTCGGATTCGGTATCAAGTGCCGACGTAGCTTCGTCCAGGATCATCACCGGTGGGTTTTTAAGAACTGCACGTGCAATGGAAAGCCTCTGCTTCTGACCTCCGGAAAGTTTGCCGCCGGCTTCACCGATTCCTGTTTCGTAACCCATTGGCAGTTCGGCAATGAAATCGTGGGCATTGGCAATTCGTGCAGCACTTTCAACACGCTCTTTTCCTGCAGAAAGATTACCTAAGGCGATGTTGTTGGCAATGCTGTCATTGAAAAGGATATTATCCTGTGTTACCAAACCGAATAGCTGGCGGTAGCTGGAAAGTTTCAGGTTCTTAATGTTGATGCCGTCTATGAGTATTTCGCCGCCTTGTACATCATAGAAGCGGGTAATAAGGTTGGCAATGGTACTTTTGCCGCTGCCACTCTGTCCCACAAGCGCAACGCTCTGACCTTTGGGAATAACAAGTGAGAAATTCTCCAGCACTTTCCGGTCTTCGTAAGCGAAGCTGATATTTCTGAATTCAATTTTGTCCTTGAATTCGCTGATCTCCACTGCATTTTCAATCTCTTTCAACTGATAATCCGCATCCAGGATCTCAAAAACCCTTTTGGCCGAAACCTCACCTTTCTGGAAATTGGAAATGGAGTTGGAAAGACGCTTCAGCGGATCCAGGATGGTGTAGAAAAGGGAGATGTAAACAATAAATTCCGCACCCGAAAGGCCGTTGCCCTGCAGGGCCAGCTTTCCGCCAAAGTACACGATCATACCGATGGTAGTTGCCCCCAGAAGTTCACTTACAGGTGAGGCCAGCGCTTTCTTCTTAAATAACCTGAGTGAAAGATGACGGATGGTATTCAGTGTATTGTCGAAACGGTTACGGATCTGGTCCGAGGCATTAAATATTTTAATTACCTTAAGGCCTACCAGGGTTTCATCAACGTATGAATAAAGTTTACCCAACTCATTTTGGGCCTCACCCGTATCTTTCTTCAGACTTTTCCCAATGATTGAGATCAAGGTTCCCATTACCGGGAATACGATAAGCGTAAAGACGGTAAGTTCAAAGTTGGAATACAGCAAATATCCCATGGTCAGGATGATGACAATAGGAGAACGGATGATATCGATTAAACTGTTCAGGATATTGCCTTCAATTTCGCCTACATCAGAGGTGATTCTGGCAAAAACATCCCCTTTTCTGGTATCCGAGAAAAAGGCTACGGGCAGTTCCAGAATCTTGCTGTGCAGCTGGCTCCTGAAGTCGCGGGAAACACCGGTGCGGGAATAGGTAAGGTAGAATTCAGAAAAATAGCTGAAGACATTACGGAACAGGAACATACTTATAAACATGATACATGTTAAAAGCAAAACATGTTCGGGTCCGCGCTCAGCTTCCAGTTGCTGTATAAAGTAGTTGAAACTGTCTTTCCCGTAGGTGGCCAGGGTGGTAACATCACCATTGTAAACAGGTTCCGCAAAGATTTCGTCATTTTTTTTGTCGAAAAGTATATTCAGGACCGGAATGAAACCCAGCATTGCGAAAATATTGAAAACCGCGTATAGGATATTGAAGAAAATACCGAGTGCAATGCTGCCTTTGTAAGGTAATATATATTCGATTGCCCGTTTATAGTAGTTCATTAAAGAAGTTTGAGGGGCAAAATTACACAAATCCTGTTAATATGCCATCTGTCCCGTGCCCGGGCTTCTCTCCGAAAAAAACAGCTCCCAAAGGGAAGCTGTTCCTACACTCAAAAAAAATCGCTGTAAGGTTACCGGATACGGTCTGCAGATTTTACGAGCCTTGTGTCCCGGCGGATGTAGCTGTTTGCTAAAAACAAACACAACAACGCCACCAAAGGGAAAACCAGCTCAATACCTTTCTCAGGAAATGACATTCCTCCAGATAAGATTAGCAACCAATATAACAGTAAACCCGTCAACAAAGCGTTTATCAACATACTGATATTATTCAGCAGGATTTGTCGGGGTCTGTTCTTATAACTGAAAATGGAGATTACTCCCAAAACAAAACAAAGCAGCGAAAGGGCGGCAATGATATACGTGCTTCCAAAAAGTTCCACATCCATAGCCGTAAAATGCAGGGCTGCAGCCGAAAGGACTGCCAGAATCATGAAGATGGTTTGTATTCGCTGTAACATTTCAGTTCGTAAGCGCCAAAAATAGTACAAATTTTGCATATTTCAAAAATAAGTGTAGATTTGCATTACGAATTCTAAAGAATAGCCGCCCGGCTGAACTTTTACAAACTCTACTTACATCATTTTTTACGTAACACACCCTTATATATGTTTAACTTAGAAACACTAAGGTCTAAATCCATTGCGGAACTGACCAAAATTGCTAAGGATTTGGAGGTGAAGCTGGCCAGAAACAGCGATGAAAACACCATTATCTTCGCAATTCTGGATTTTCAGGCTTCTAATTCCAAAACCGCAAAAGAGTATTATAACAGCACCGAAAAAGCTGCTGCTCCCACAGGTGAAGAAAGTGCTCCCGCACCAAAACCTGCGCCTAAAACGCCCAAAAAGCCTGCGGCCAAGAAGAAACCGGCCGCTGCCAAGACAGGGGCCGCACCAATGCCTGCGATGATCGAGATTACCGAGACGCCGGCTGAAGAACCTGCAGAGGAAACACCTGCCGCTGAAGAAGCTCCAAAAGAGAAACCTGCGAGACAACCCAGAAAGAAAAAAGAACCCGCCGCTCCAAAACCTACGCCGGTAGCTGAGGAAGAGCAAACAACTGTGACGGAGGAAGCGCAGGAGGAAACTTCAGAGCCAAAACCTCAGAAGCGGGAGCACAACAAGCCTCAAAAGCAGGCACAAGCGCAACAGCCACAACAGAACAGGCCTGGGCAGCAACAGCAAGCACCTGTTCAAAACCAATCTCAGCAGACTCAGACTCAGCCCCAGGCACAACAACAACAACAACAACAACAACAACAACCTCAGCAGCAAGGTCAGGGTCAGAATCAGCAGCAAAGTCAGGGTCAGAATCCACAACAGAACCGTAATCAGTCTCAGAACAGCGGTAACCAAAATGAGAACCGTCCTCAGAACGGAAATCAGCATAAAAATCAAAAACATCAGCGCAACCAGGATAACCAGGAAGAAACTGAACCTAAAAAGGAATACAGCTTCGACGGAATGGTAACCATAGAAGGTGTGCTGGAAATCCTTCCGGATAATTACGGATTCCTCCGGTCACCGGATTTCTCCTATATCTCCTCTCCCGACGATGTTTACGTATCTACCGCTCAGATCCGCAATTACGGACTGAAGACCGGTGATGCCGTAAAAGGGATTGTCAGACTTCCAAAGGAAGGAGAGAAATACTTCTCCCTGATGAAGCCGGTAGAAGTAAACGGCCGCGACCTGGCGTTTATAAAGGACCGTGTTTCGTTTGAATACCTAACTCCGCTTTTCCCGGAAGAGAAATTTAATCTTGCAGGCAAAGGTTCCACCCATTCCACACGTATCGTCGATTTATTTTCACCGATAGGTAAAGGTCAGCGTGCCATGATTGTGGCGCAGCCTAAAACAGGTAAGACCATGTTACTTAAGGATATTGCCAATGCGATCTCAGCCAATCATCCCGAAGCTTATATGATGGTCCTTCTTATTGACGAAAGACCGGAAGAAGTTACCGATATGGAAAGAAGCGTAAATGCGGAGGTTATTGCCTCTACATTCGACGAAGCTGCGGAAAAACATGTAAAAGTAGCCAACCTTGTCCTTGCAAAAGCGCAGCGCATGGTAGAGTGCGGTCATGATGTGGTGATCCTGCTGGATTCCATTACCAGACTTGCCAGAGCCTATAATACGGTAACGCCGGCCTCAGGTAAAATCCTTTCCGGTGGAGTGGATGCCAACGCACTCCACAAGCCGAAACGTTTCTTCGGCGCGGCGCGTAATATTGAAGGCGGCGGATCACTGACCATTATTGCCACGGTACTAATCGATACAGGTTCCAAAATGGA
>CAYXUO010000003.1:38033-41773 GCA_964468335.1 uncultured Chryseobacterium sp.
ATCTTTGAAGAATTTAAAGGTACCGGAAATATGGAACTTCAACTGGACAGAAAGATTGCCAACAAAAGAATCTATCCGGCCATTGATCTGGTGTCTTCCAGCACCCGTAAAGACGACCTTCTTCTGGACGAAAAGACCATGCAGCGTATGTGGATTCTTAGGAAATACCTCTCGGACATGAACCCGATGGAGGCTATGGAATTTGTAAACCGCAGCATAAAAGGAACCCAAAGCAATGAAGAGTTCCTGATGAGCATGAACAAATAAGAGCTCCTCTTATTCAAAATATAACTGCCCTGAAGAAATTCGGGGCAGTTTTGTTTTATGTTGAGAATTACTACCTTTATATTTAATGATAAGAACATATAAATCCTTTACAATCGCGTGTAGCCTTATTTTTTCTGTTTCCTGTAAAGCGCAGCAGGAACACCCGCTATTAGATACAAGTCCTTATGATATACCCGCAAATACCTATATGAAGGATTATAATAATCAGTTAGATTTTTATGTAGGAACTTGGAAAGCAACTTTCGATAACAAAGTATATCTTCTCACGATTACTAAGCAAATAAAAAAAATGTTAGATTATCGGAATGTCTATCAGGATGTTTTACAAGTGAAATATGAGGTTAAAACTAGTAATGAAATCTTGACCATCAACTCAAACATTGGAGCATATGTTACTAATGCCTCTGATCATCATGCTATCTATAGTTTTGGCTTGAAAAATAACGGGTCATTAGCAAAATTGTATTACGGAGGTACCAATTGCGGGATAGGATGGGGAGTCATCGAGTTTACAAAACTAAACGCCACTCAGTTTAACTGGAAATATTCACCAAATTCAAGTATGATTAACGACGATGTGTGTCCTCCTGGCCAGGATCTAAAAATATATCTGCCGGTTACCGGAAATTTAGTATTTACCAAACAGTAAAAGCAAACTGCCGCCAGCGTTTTCGCTTCTGTCTATCCCTTTTATACTTTTTTTAAGAAACTTTATAAGGCAAAGATTTTTATGAATCCTTATCTTTGAGAATTAACTTTAAAAATAACAGCATTATGTCATTCGAATTACCACAGTTAGGATATGCTTACGACGCGTTAGAGCCTACCATTGATGCAAGAACAATGGAAATACACCACACAAAACACCACCAGGCGTACATTGACAACCTAAACAAGGCTATTGAAGGTACTGAACTTGAAGGAAAATCCATTGAAGAGATCTGCAAAACAGGAACGGACAAGGCGGCGGTTAGAAACAACGGCGGCGGACACTTCAACCATACTCTTTTCTGGGAAATCATGACTCCTGGTGGCAGCAAGGAGCCTGTAGGAAACGTGAAAGCGGCTATTGAAACTTATGGCGGTATGGAGAAATTCAAAACTGATTTTGCCGAAGCTGCCAAGACAAGATTCGGTTCCGGATGGGCATGGCTTTGCAAGAAAGACGATGGTTCGGTAACGGTTTGTTCTACACCCAACCAGGACAACCCACTGATGCCGGTATCTGACTGTCAGGGAACGCCGATTCTTGGACTTGATGTTTGGGAGCACGCCTATTACCTGAACTACCAGAACAAAAGACCTGATTACGTTGCAGCGTTCTTCAGCGTTATTAACTGGGATAAAGTAGAGGAGCTGTTTAATAAATAAGCTTATCTGAATAAAAAGATGGGTCCGGCAAATTGCCGGACCTTTTTGCTATCTTGAATAGTCCATGGCACTGAGGCCGGTGAACCTCAGTTTATATTTCCAGTTCACAAAGGCGAAGACCTGGTAGAGTTTATACTCGAAATCCAGACCGTAATTTTCATTAGGATCGTAGTCTATTGACGATTCAATGATGTTTCTGTATCGTCCGGACATGTAATAGGAATTCCATTCACTTACCAGGCTTCTGTTCCGGCTTTTCAGCATCTCCAGCGAATACATGCTCTTGGGCTTGGCAATAGCATTCATAAAGTAATCAAACTGTGAGTCAATTACCGTCAGGTCCCATTCACCATCATCTTCTTTATTTTGCTTAATGGTAGTGTCGTTACCTTTGGTCTGTTGGGAAGTGCAACTCATGCCTCCAAAATAGAGCGCGAGTAAAAAGATCAGCTTTTTCATGTTGAATCAGATATATAGGTAAAGCTACAAATTACCGACCATAAAAAAACCGGAACAACAGTCCCGGTTTATATTTAATTACAGACAGTTACCTGGCTGGTGTATATTCTTTCTGAAGTACCGATACCGCGGGGAAGTGGTCACTGTAACCTCCTGTGTAGCGGTCGCCGTCCCAGGAGCGGAAGGGATACCCTTTCCACTGACCCTGTGAGTTTACAAGGTAAGACGGTGCGAAAATCTCAGCTTTGTACACAGAATAGGTGCTCGTCATTTTCTCCGGTGAATACAGGTTTTTTGAAACGATAATCTGGTCGAACAGGTTGGGTGCATCACGGTAGGCCAGTGAGGCAACACCTGCTTTGTACAGTTTGGTCATCAGGTTATAGTACGGTGATTTGTCTGAAAGCTCAGCAGGATCACCCACGGCACCTAAATGTTTCCTGAGGCTTGGGCTCACAGGGTCGTCGTTAAAGTCGCCCATGGCGATAAGCTTGATGCCCGGACTTTCGGCACTTGCCTTGTCCATTTCTGCTTTCAGTGCTGCAGCAGCAGCGATACGTCTTGGCAGGGAGCGGGCTTCTCCGCCGCTTCGGGAAGGCCAGTGGTTCATGAAAACAGCGATTCTTTCACCATCAAGCAAGCCTTTCATCACAATGATATCACGGGTATAAACCCTTTTGCCTTCATCGTCAAAAATCTTAATTTCCTTTTTATAGGTTTCAGTAGGACGGAATCTCTTTTTCTGATAGATAATTGCATTGTCTACTCCACGTGCGTCGTAGGAATTGTAGTGCACGATACCGTAATCACTTTTGGCCAATAAAGGCTGGTTGATGAGGTCCTGAACTACCTGGCGGTTTTCAATTTCCAAAAGCCCCATGATTACAGGGTTGTCGTTGGTGTACTGACGGCCAAGTTCAGAAATGACCTTTGCCAGTTTACCCATTTTGTCGTTATACTTCTGGGTATCCCAGTTTTTGGCACTGTTTGCGGTAAAATCATCTGCCAGTACCTGCCTTCTAATGACCTTTTTCCCTTTTACCAGTTCATCGCTCCATGGTCCCATATAATCTTCGGTTGTTTCCATAAGGTCTATGGAGTCCAAAGGCACGCTGCGGTGGTAAGCGGGATTGTTTACCTCCTTGGTACCGTCTATATAGTCAAAGGAGGGAACGGTGTCCCAAAGGTTTTCCACATTCATAAATGCCACTGTAGCACGCTGAACCTGTTTCTGGGAGAAAGCCATACCAAAGTACAGTGTGGCGGTGATAATCAGATATTTTTTCATTACAATATTTGCAGTTATTTTAAGGGTGTAAAATTAATAATTATTTGACACTAAAACTGTAAAATAGTTAAAAATCAATTTTCAGTATTATGCACTCCAGAGCGTTTTAAAATGCTGAAAATGTCTATATAAGGTTCGCAAACCTACGAAGGTTTACAATTCAATAAAGTGTTAAAAATATTTAACTTAACAAAAATTAAGTTTAATTTTGTAGCCCTTTATTGAATCAATATTAAAAGTGAATTTTAAATAATTTGTTATGATTAAAAAACTGTCCTTAATCTCATTGTTTACACTGCTGCCTGCGTCTTTCTATTTCGCGCAGACTACTGTG
>CAYXUO010000004.1:0-19741 GCA_964468335.1 uncultured Chryseobacterium sp.
ATAGGTATTTCCTACTTTCTCCTTTCCAAGATATTTTGCCTCAAAACCTTTGCTTTCCCAGTCTATGAAATCGTTGTCGAAGCTTTCAGCCATATAATTTGGGTACTCCTGAAGCTTATTATTGCCGTAATTCATGGCGTACCCTTTTTTACCGTCGTACCCTTCTATTGCAGTTTCCTTTTTGCCAATGATAATGGAGGTTTTAGCCAGGTTAGGCCGCTGCTGGTAGATTTTAATCGGGTACTCATCATTAATTCCGAGGGTTACCCTACCCTGCAGCAGTACCGTATTCAGAAGTTTCCAGTTGGTCAGTCCGCCGGTCAGTTCTATATTTTTGTCAATGATATCCTTTGCGGTTTGTGCCGATATCATTCCGCACACCATTACCATCAGCACTGCAATTATCTTTCTCATTCAGTCAGTCAAATATTTTTCAAATATATACTATTATTTATTCACCCTACTGCAGGCCTTTCAGAATTAGTTTTGCCTTTTCAAGGTCTTCCGGAACGTCTATTCCGACGCCTACAAAATCGGTTTCAATCATTTTGATCTTCATACCATGCTCCAGGTAGCGTATGCACTCTATTTTCTCGGCAGATTCCAGCGGACTCATGGGCAGGCCGGCAAATGTAAGCAGTGCCGACTTCCTGAAGGCATAAACGCCGATGTGCTTAAAATATTCTGTGGCATAAGCTTCATCACGCGAATACGGAATGACAGACCTGCTGAAATACATTGCAAATCCGTTCAGGTCGGTGATTACCTTTACATTATTTGGATTCTCAATTTCTTCCGTTTCGGAGAGTTTGATTTTCAGGGAGGCGAGTGAAATTTGGCTCGGCGTATCACTCTTAAAAACGTCAATGAGCTGTTTTAAAGGTTCAAGTTTAAGAAAAGGCTCATCGCCCTGAACATTGACTACAATATCACAGTTTATATTCTGAACTGCCTCTGCAATACGGTCACTGCCTGTTTCGTGCATGCCCGTTATCACCGCCTTACCACCAATTGCTGATATTTCGTTATAAATGATTTCTGAATCAGTAGCCACAAAAACTTCATCAAAAAGACCGGTGGAAATTACATTTCCGTAGGTGGTAGAAATCACAGTTTTGTCGCCCAGCAACTGCATCAGTTTTCCGGGAAAACGGCTGGCTTCATAGCGGGCGGGTATTACAGCGATGATTTTCATGAGGATAATAGCTATAAGCTTTAAGCAATATGCTTTAGGTGTTACGTTTCTGAAATATATTTTTTGATCTCCTACACAGGTTCTTCTAAATAGTTTTGTAACGCAGTTGAGTCAGTTAAAGCTTAAGGTCCTCTTTTACCTGCATAATTTTCTGATCCAGCTGCTTCAGTTTTAAACTGAACTCAGATTCAGATTCCAATGAATCCTTTACCGAAACATAAAACTTAATCTTTGGCTCCGTACCGGAAGGGCGAACGCAAACTTTTGTTCCGTCTTCTGTATACCATATCAGCACATTTGATTTTGGAATATCGTCCATTACAGACTTTTTGGCTGTACTCACATGAACCATGGACTGCTCCTGAAAATCCTTGATTTCTGCCACCGGCGAACCTGCAATTACTTTCGGTGGGTTTTCGCGGAAATCACGCATCATCTCCACAATTTCTTCAGCGCCGGTACGACCTTTCTTCACTACGTTGATAAGCCCTTCATAGTACATCCCAATCTCTTTATAGATCTCGATCAGGTACTGGTACATTGTTTTGTTGTTGGCTTTGCACCAGGCTGCAATTTCGCATGCAAGTAGAATGGAGCCGCACGAATCCTTATCGCGCACGAAATCTCCGGTCATGAAACCAAAGCTTTCCTCGCCGCCACAAACAAATTTCTCCTGACCTTCAAAATCACGGATCATCTTGCCGATCCACTTGAATCCCGTAAGGCCTACTTTGCAGTCCACTCCAAATTTTTCAGCAATATCAAAAAAGACATCGGATGTTACGATGGTGGAACCGATGAATTCCTTACCTGTGATTCTGCCTGCTTTCTGCCACTGATCAAGAATGTAATAGGTCAGAATTGTATTACACTGATTACCGTTCAGCAGCTGCATTTCGCCCTGTAGATTACGTACCGCAATACCCAGCCGATCACCGTCCGGATCGGTACCGATCACGATATCGCCGTTGGTGATACGCGCCAGGTCCATTGCCATCTCGAGTGCCGCAGGTTCTTCAGGATTCGGGGAAGCCACTGTGGGGAAGTTTCCGCTTGGTATCATCTGTTCCTTTACAAGGTCAATTTTGGTGAATCCGGCCTTCTTCAAAGCTTGAGGAACAGTGGTGTACGTGGTGCCATGGATGGAGGTGAAAACGATATTCAGATTATCGTAACCTGTTTTATCTTTTTTGTAGAGCGAATTTTCGATGCAGGCGTCGATATAGACATCATCCTGCTCCTCTCCTATCCACTCAATAAGTTCGTCGTTTCCGGTAAATTTAATCTCCTCAAATTTCACTGCGTAAACTTCCTTGATAATGGCCGCGTCATGTGGCGGAACAATCTGCGCACCGTCGTTCCAGTATACTTTATACCCGTTGTATTCGGGTGGGTTGTGTGAAGCAGTGAGTACGATGCCGGCATTACATTTTTTATCGCGAACCGTGAACGAAAGCTCAGGTGTAGGGCGGTGTTCTTTGAAAAGCAATACTTTTATACCGTTAGCTGTAAGTACATCAGCACACATCTTACCAAATTCTTTTGAATTATTCCGCACATCATAAGCGATGGCCACTTTTATTTCCTCGCCGGGAAATTGGGTATGAAGATAATTGGCAAGTCCCTGCGTGGCCTGACCGAGTGTGTAACGGTTAAGGCGGTTGGTGCCCACACCCATAATACCGCGCATGCCGCCAGTGCCGAATTCAAGTTCACGGTAAAAGGAATCTTCCAGTTCCTCCGGGTTACCGGCAATCCACTGTTTAATGATTGATTTGGTAGCATCGTCAAAAGTATCGGTAAGCCAGAGATTTGCTTTTTCTAATGTGGTCATATCTATGTTTTGTGTTTATGGTTCGTTTGAAAAATCGGAGATGGAAGTGGGAAGTTTTATATGGTCTCCGAATTACTGTCCGTCTTTTTATTTATTTTTTAGGATGCAAGATGGAGGCGCGAAGTTTAGTTTGTTCTTCGCGAATTCCGCTCCATTTTACAAATTATTTCACTGATTTTTACAATTTTCCACTTGATTTCCGTTGTTGATTTTCTTTCCATCTCCCAACATCCGTCTTCCTGCTTTTTCATTTGATTTCTAAATGCGATGATTTGGTTCATCAAATTAAAGCTTTCTTTATATAAGTTGTTAAATTTTCTTCTTCAATATAATATCTTCTTTTGGCTTTGTAAAGGCATGTTACCACTTCAGCAAGCGAACGTATGGCATATCCTAAAAACTTCGGAATTCAGCCGCCGACTGTAAAATAGAACCTTCGGAAATATTTAAAGCAATAGAATCTGCCGCTCTGCATATTTGAGATGACAGATTGTAGAGTTCTTTTTTGGGAAAAGTTTCCGACAGCTGATTGATTTCTTCTCCGAAATCCATTGCTTTCTGCCAAATAATTAATTTTTCAAATTTAAAACTCATGGTTTAAGGTTAGACCGCTTATTTTCTTCCTTCTCTCCACTTCCATCTTCCATCTTCCTTGCTCCATTCTACCCTACTCCAGTACCTTGTTCTGCACATTTGCCGTTTTGTCAATTTTAAATGCACGGATCGGGTCGTTATAGTAAAGAAAATTCGCTGTATGGCCTATCTTGCCTTTCAGTGAGTCCTTCACATTTACTTCCGCATAATTTCCGTTTCGGGAGTCAATGTTCAGGTTGGTAATCATCCAGTAAGGTGCAATCAGATTGGCTGTATCAGCTATTTTTATCACCGCGTCGCGCGTTTTCCCCTGAAAATTAGCGCGGCTGGTATTCATCAGATCAATTTCAGCGCGGCGGGTATTAACCGAGCCAATGAATTTGGCATTATCTTTTAAGTTCAGCCGGAAATTGTCAGTTTTTATCTCGCTGGAAAGAGTCATCTCGGCAGAATCTGCAATGGAGATCTTCTCCATACTGTATTTAGAGTAGATATTAATGTTATAGAAATCCACACCCTGGGTATCACTTTTCTCCTCAATGAACAGGGTCTTATCTTTAACCTTGATGCGTAAATTGTCCAGTACGTTGGGATAGGTTTCTACATTAACAAAATTATCCTGCGAGCGAAGGTAAAAGACCCGGAACTTTCCTTTCAGGTCCAGGCTCGTGAACTCCTCAACCTTGATATCGCGGCTTTCAATATCCCCTTCAGGACTTACTTTGCCACAGGAAAAAAGACTAAGGATTAACAGCAGGAAAATAAATTGTTTCATTATGGAGTTTTCTGTTTAGAACTTTTATAGCACTTCGTCTATATGATAATGTTTACTGTCACGGGTTGTTCGTATAATCATTTCGCCCAGGAAGCCTGCGATGAACAGCAGTGATCCAAGAATCATCATGGTAAGTGCGATGAAGAAAAAGGCATTGTCTGTGAGCAGGTGACCGTAAATTCCGCGCGCAACATCGATCAGTTTGCTAACTCCCAGCCATAATGCCGAAAGGAAACCGATAATGAACATCACTGTGCCCACCGCACCGAAAAAATGCATAGGTCTGCCGCCGAAACGGCTTACAAACCAGAGGGTAATGAGGTCCAGGAAGCCACGTACAAATCGCTCAGTTCCGAATTTGGAGGTACCGTATGGCCTGGCCTGATGCTGAACTTCCTTCTCGGTAATCCTGCGGAAACCTGCATTAGCGGCAAGTACAGGAATATAGCGGTGCATATCGCCATAAACATCAATTGATTTTACTACCTGCTTTTTATAGGCTTTAAGACCGCAGTTAAAATCGTGCAGTTCTACGCCGGAAACTTTCCGTGCAGCCGAATTGAAAAGTTTGGAAGGCAGATTTTTGGTCATCACATTGTCAAACCTTTTCTTTTTCCAGCCGGATACGATATCATAATCCTCCTCTTTCACCATTTGATAAAGCTCAGGAATCTCCTCCGGGAAATCCTGAAGGTCGGCATCCATTGTGATGATCACGTCGCCGTGGGCCCTTTCGAAGGCGGCGTGCAGCGCCTGGGATTTGCCGTAATTGCGCGAAAACCTTATGGCATTGATCTGGGGATGCTGTACTTTCAGGTTTTCTATAATGCTCCAGGACAGATCGGTACTGCCATCGTCCACAAACCAGACTTCATAAGTCAGGTTAGCGCCTCTGCATACTGTATCAATTCTGGAAAAAAGTTCTTCCAGGGATTCCTCTTCATTTAATAAAGGGATGATGATAGATAAATTCATTGAGTTGAATAAAATGGGATATTATTTAGTGGTTCTGCCCCGGAAAAACGCTCCGAAAAACAGCGATAAAATTAAGTAAAAAATAAGGATTGCCGCAAAATAGGACGAAAATAGCCTGAAGGTAAGCATGTCCTTATCCTTTACCCGTTCCGGGTCAAAACTTTGGATGCGCTGGCGGTATTTCAGCTCTAACTCGTCAATATCTTCTTTTTTGGCCAGCACCTGCTTTGCCGATTGGTATTCTTTGTTCAGCTCTGCTTTCTGCCTTTCCACATACTGGTAGTTCAGCAGGTCTTTGGCATCGGTATCGATAAAGTTCAGAAAGACAAACATGGATACAACTGAAAGAAATCCTCCTATAAACATGGTTGTAAAGGCTTTGCTGAAGGCCTCTTTAAAAGAAATTATGCCTTGCGATTTCCAGTAACTGTTTACCGCCAAAAAAGCAAATACACAATACAGCAATGGCAGCACGAAAGCATTGACAATCAGCGTGTTGTTAAAATAATCTACCCCGCTTATAAAGTACACCGTAAAGAAAATAAGCATGGTGATAACGAATAGAATAATACCCAGGGTAACAGGATTTTTCGACATAAATTGAATTAAAGTTTGAAGTTTTGTAAAAATTTGTATATTTGCACCGGCAAGTCCTACACAACCAGCTCCTGTGACTCCTCCAGGGTGGGAACGCAGCAAAGGTAAACGGTTGTAGCGGTGTGATGTAGATCGCTTGCCATTTTTTTATTTCCTGATTTCAAGGATTTCGCCAAGCTTTGGCAATACCAATTCCACTTCCCTTTCTTTAAACTTCATATCAGCGGCCTGATGGTCAATTTTGATAGGTTCGAAAGTATCGAAATGACATCCGATTACTTTAGGAGTTTTAATCAGTTCAGCTGCTGCAAAGGCGGCTTTTTCTGCACACATTGTATAATGCCCGCCAATTGGAAGTATAGCTACGTCGATTGCGCCGAAGAACTTAGACAAAATTTCCATCTCGGCAGAAATTCCGGTATCGCCGGCGAGATAGATGGTTACATCTGCTGTTTTCAGCATATAGCCCGCAGGTTCGCCACCGTATCTCCCGTCGGGAAATGAACTTGTGTGACTGGCCGGAACCATTGAAATTTCAAGATCTCCAATTTTCGTTGTTCCTCCAAAATTCATATCGATGGATTGCGGATGCTCGAAATAGGCGCAAACTTCAGGCTGCCCGATGAGCTTTGCATCCGGATGGTGATAAAGCACTTCTTTTACATCGGCTGTATGATCACCGTGTGCATGGGTTATAAGCACATGATCAATGCTCTGCGCTTCCAAATCAAATCCCGACTCCGCCTTCCCGAAGTTATAAAAGGGGTCGCTCAGGATATTTTTCCCGTTGTGGGTGAACAGAAAACAGTTCTGTCCAAGATACTGTATTTTCATTTTATATGTTTTGTTTATTCGTTAATTATATTACGCTTTCTAACAGATCGCGTTCCTACGGAACGCCCAATTTATATTACCTTCCGAAGCACATAGATAACGTTCCCACGGGACGCCAACATGTTACTTTGTTTCTGCCTACACAGATAGCGTTCCTACGGAACGCGCTGCATCATACATTTCCCCCGATGCTACACAGATAGCGTTCCTACGGAACGCCCAACTAAAATTTTTTGTCAGCAACTACACCTATACTGTTCCTATGGAACAGCATTTTTTATGATCATAACGCCCGATCTCAAGCATAATATTTTTTTCCTCCTAAAAATAATTCAGTCCGAATGCGATCAGAATGCTCATGACCAGCGTAAGGATTCCAATCTGTTTAAGGAACGGATCCAGTTCCTTGGGGTCTTTTACCTGCATAATCCTCCTCCGGAGTGCCATCATAGGGAACATCAGTATGAAGAAAATATATGCATAGTAATTGCCGCGGTTCTGCAGCTCGTTCATCATCATAAATACCAGTACAAGCAATAAGGGCAGTTGAAGAAGGATGATCTCATATACCATAGCATATCTGAAACCCATCCTCAGCGCCAGTGTTTTCTTGCCGCTCAATGCATCACTCTCCATATCACGCATATTGTTCAGGTTAAGAACAGATGCGCTCAGCATTCCGATGGCTGTTGCCGGTAATAGCATGTCCCAGTGGAAGGTTTTTGTAAATAGGAAATAACTTCCGCAAACAGCTACGATACCGAAGAAGAAGAACACAAACAGATCACCCAGTCCCAGATAACCATAGGGTTTCTTTCCAACTGTATATCCCACGGCAGCAAGGATGCAGGCAATCCCAAGACCAACGAAAATATAGAATTCATTCATCAGGTTCTCGCGGAAAAAGGCCAGATAAAGCAACGCCACTGTAGCCACCAGAGAGAGTGCCGCGAAAAGGATTACGGCATTTCTCATTTGCTGCGCTGTGATTCTGCCGGAGGCAACTGCCCGCTGTTCTGCTTCATTTGCGCGAAGTGAGTCCGTACCTTTAATACCGTCGCCGTAATCATTGGCAAAGTTCGAAAGGATTTGGTACAACAGGGTTACGAGCATTGCCAAAGCAAAAATACGCCAGTCCCAGGTTCCACCTTCCTCCAGAATGCGCCACCTCGCAATGAATGAGCCTACAATAATCCCGCTCATCGAAAGTGGCAGTGTACGGAGCCTCGCGGCTTTTATCCAGTCAGTCATATAATATCTTTAATTGTAATTAATTGTAATCGGGCATCACATCCAGCTTTTTTCTGAACTTTCAACTTTGTAAAGGCTGTGATTTACCAGTTTGCACAGTTTGCTGTATTTGGTACTGCGGAAAGAAATCCTGCCACCGGCAGTAAAGAAGGTTACCGATCCAAGGTCACTTCTTTTTTGCCAAAAATACTGCTTCAGTTTTACTGCCTGAATCTTGTCCGTTTCAATTGTTTTTTTTGCAACGTCCCAAATCCCGGAATGTACCGAGATAAAGTCTTCGTTATGGTAAAGACGGCTGTTCAGGTAGGACATGATCAGCATCACTTCGGCGACGGCAATATAAGCTATAACAAACGGGAGGTGTGATTGCTCCAGATGCCCGGAAAGGATGGCCAGTGCAAGAGGCATGGCAATAAAAACCAGATTTCCCATAATGAGTTTGCGGAAATCGGGCTTAAGCGGATGACCGAAATGCGGTATGCGGGTCCAGATAAACTTCAGGATGTCCTCTTTTTCCTTTCTGCTGCAACCGGGAATTGTATTGTAGCCGTCTTTTTTATTTTCATCACCGGAAATCTGGCTGATGCGCAACTGCATTACATTCACCTTTTTCTGCAGAAAATTCTGGATTACAGTTACCATCTGTACTTTGCTTCTGCTTATAATTGCATTTTTGGTATTCAGTAAACCATACTCCAGTGAAAGCCGTTCTTCCCCTTTGCTGATTCTCATGCCGAAATAAATAAAAAGATTAACCACAAGGTTTACAATAATACCCAGTATAAAAAATGCAGCCACAAGTATAAAAATACCAAGCATCGGGATCTGATGAAGTAAAGCTGTGTTTACATGATCTGCACCATTGTTAATGATATAATCTTCAAGTGGCTGCTCACGAAAAAATTCAAGGGCATTCTGACCAACGTAGATTGCGATACCCACAAGGCCAAGGAAACTCTTCAGATAATTGGCGGTCAGTCCATACTTGATTAGCGAACCCATGGATATGGTGATACGCTCTTTTGCGGAAGGAGCCAGCGGCATTGCTGTTTCAGATTCCGTACCGCTTGCCGAGGCGGTCTGGTGGTCCATCAGATATTCCTTCAGGTCACGGGCATTTTTCAGGGAAATAGCATTCACAGTAACTTCTTTCTTATCACTGCCCGGACTGTCAATCTCCAGTTTGTAAATATTAAGAAACCGGTGAATAAGAGGTTGATTGATGTTAACTTCCTGGATTTTATTTTTTTCGATACTTACTTTTTTTCGGTTGATAATGCCGCTGCTGATGACCAACTCGCCGGTTTTTTCATTAATGAAGTAAGAAAAATTGCGGTATTGAAGGTATGACACAATGGACATAACCAGCAGAACGGTAAGAGTGCCGGCGATATAGAAAACAATGCTGCCGGGATTTTTATCCCGAATAAAAAAAAGCACATATAAAGGCCAGGCAGCCTTTAGAAACTTGCCGAAATTGATGAGTGTAAGCAGCAGAATTCCAATCTTAGACTGCCGGCGGGGTATGCTAAATTCCGTGTCCGTCATGGTGACTGTTGTCTATGGTGGCTACACCGGGCGTATTTCCCTGATTTACTTCATCTAAATCATCCTGTGTTAAAGACCCACCTGAAGCTTTTTCGCTGTCAATTTTGGTTAAGATAAGTTGGTTGAAGCTTTCTGCAATGTCCTTTGGAAGACCGTTAATGGACAGGTCTGATCCACCTGCACCTGCCGTAAAAACGGTGAGAGATTTCAAACCGAGAGAACGCGAGACCCAACCTTCTTCCAGTGCGGTGTGCTGTATCCTGTTAAAGGGAATGATGATAATGCTTTTGCTTATGAGTCCAAACTGGTAGATGACGTCGCGGTCACGGAAAGCGTATTTACGCTGCCTGAAGGCCAGAATCTGGTAGATGAAGTTTATCAATATCAAGCCTGTAATTACCGCAGGGAGAATCCAGGCAAGATCCGGCATGGCATTTTTCAGAAAAAAATAACCTGTAACTGTAGCTCCAATTACTATTAACGAAAAAATAGTGGTGTTCAGGATCACAACCTGCAGGTAGGTTGATGAAACAGGTGTCAGTTCCACTTCCTCAAACTTGGGCAGGTTGTAATCCAACACTTTATCGTTCGTAAATTCGGGCATCATGTACGGTTAAACAATTATGAAATCCATTGGTTTTCACCAAAATCCGGCTTTCTTTTTTCGAGGAATGCGTTACGGCCTTCCTTTGCTTCTTCCGTCATATAGGCAAGTCTGGTAGCTTCGCCTGCAAAAACCTGCTGCCCCACCATACCGTCGTCGGTCAGGTTCATGGCGAATTTCAGCATCCGGATGGACATTGGCGACTTGCCCAGAATCTCCTGAGCCCATTCGTAAGCAGTATCCTCCAGTTCCGCATGAGGGAAAACGGCGTTTACCATGCCCATGGCTTCGGCTTCGCGGGCACTGTAGTTCCTTCCCAGGAAAAAGATTTCACGTGCTTTTTTCTGCCCCACCATTTTGGCCAGATAAGCAGAACCGTAGCCACCGTCAAAACTTGTTACATCGGCGTCAGTTTGTTTAAAGATGGCATGCTCTTCACTGGCCAACGTAAGGTCGCAAACAACATGTAATGAATGTCCGCCTCCTACAGCCCAGCCGTTTACAACGGCGATAACCACTTTAGGCATAAAGCGGATCAGGCGCTGAACTTCCAGGATGTTGAGGCGGTGACGGCCGTCATCGCCCACGTACCCTTTTTCACCACGTGCTTTTTGATCGCCGCCACTGCAGAATGCATGACCGCCATCCTTGGGACTGGGACCTTCGCCGGTAAGCAAAACTACGCCTACTGATGAATCCTCGGAAACATGATAGAAGGCATCGTAAAGCTCAGAAGTTGTCCTTGGCCGGAAAGCGT
This sequence comes from uncultured Chryseobacterium sp., assembly GCA_964468335.1. GTDB lineage: Bacteria > Bacteroidota > Bacteroidia > Flavobacteriales > Weeksellaceae > Marnyiella. Next base: position 10,965 of record CAYXUO010000004.1, read on the forward strand.
TTCTTACTTCAGGTCTGTTAATGGCGATTCTTGCTACACCATCCTTCTTTTTATAGGTGATATCCTGATATTCCTTAACGGTAGTCCAGTCTGTGTTCATCGGTATAATTTGCGGTAAAGATAAGGTTTTTGGCACGCTTTACCAAAGGAATCTGTGGCCGGGCTAGCGGTTAAACTGAGCATTACCACATCATCAACAGCATGACCGATTGCTGCCAGGCCAGCAGAAACACACTCTGCAACAATAGTCCTGCAGCCTATTTCAGCAAAAATAAATATGTAAGCAAAACAGGAATCTGTTAGCCAGTTATCCAAAGAACTGTCTTAGGAATTTGAAATCCTGCTGCCTGCAGAGGTTTCTGAAACAGTTCGTGTAAGACGCGGGCATTTGAACAGATAAAATTCGGTTTTGAACATCCTTCTGCAGCGTGCAATTTCAGCTTCCTGAATGATTTTGATTTCATCCTTAATTATCTGCTCGCTTACTTTAAATCTGCTTTTAAGTTCATCATAGCACATGAGGTTTACTTGGTCGGTTGTCGAAATGTTTTCCCTGAGGAATTTTCTTAAAGTGATTTGTGACATATAAATGTTTTTTTTGATTAGGAGGATAATATAATGATTATATATCAATTATACAAATTACCGGAAGTGATTATTCAATTATTTATCAGGAATCTGCCTGAAGATGACAGTCTGACTTAACAAATTCGGCTGAACAGTTAGGAGCGGATTGATTGTAAAAATAAGGTTAACATGCTATCTAAAATTGTAAAGGCAGATTGGGTTTTGAGTGAAATTTATTTGGATCATGATGTCACAAAACAGATTACGTACCCATAATGTTGAGGTTAAGTTTAGATGAGGTTCCACACGTGCATTTTTTGGCAGGTTACTTCTTAAACTGCCTTGGCAGTGAGTGAATCCCGATTCAACCAGTACTGCCAGCGGGTTTTAAACCTATAATTCTGTAAGTACTGCACATGAATAAAAATACGGAGCATATTTAAATCAATTACAGGCAATAGATTAAAAAAGTAGATGATTGTTATTTAATTGCTAAATCATTTGGATTTCTGCTACAGTTTTTGTAAACTTTGTTCAAACAAAAAAATATGCTGAAATGACTTCTACAAATTATATTGGATTTTTCCAGCAGAGAGACGTCCTGCTAAAGGCGGAAAACAGTCTCAAGATTGCGGGTTTCAGTCCGGACAGGCTTATTATTCAAAGTTCGGAGGAACATCCACTAATGCTGTCCGTTAAGATCAACGATAAATATGATCTGCAAATGGCTTCAAATATTTTCAGATTTTACGGTGTTACGCATATAGATGAAATTAGCGGTGAAATAGACAATGCAGAAGAGCTCAGGCGAATCATCTCTATCCATTCCCGGCAGCAAATCTTTACGCCCAAGGGCGGTGGAAACCACAAACATTTCCACGAAGGCATGAATGCCGAAATACAATCATTCCATAATGAGTGAAAATCCTGCAAAAACCTGTGTCTCCACACAGGTTTTTTTATAACAGAACACCATCAGTGCCGGTCATTAGGTTAGAATTTTGTACTTTCGTGTGCTAAAGATGGGCAACGATGGTATATGATTTAGAACAGGAAAAGCATGAAATTCTGGCACGGTACAAGGATCTCATTTCCAATACTTACCGCACGCTGGATGAGGAGCAGAACAAACTGATCCGTAAAGCGTTTGATATTGCACTGGATGCCCATAAGGACCAGCGGCGGAAATCCGGCGAACCCTATATTTACCATCCTATTGAAGTGGCAAAAATTGTTGCCAACGAAATTGGACTCGGAGCAACCTCCATTGCCTGTGCGCTGCTGCATGATGTTATAGAGGATTCGGAATATACACACGAGGACCTTGAGAAACTTTTTGGCGAGAAAATAGCGAAAATCGTAAACGGACTTACGAAGATCTCTATCATGAATCACCAAAACATCTCGATTCAGTCCGAAAACTACAGGAAACTGTTACTTACCCTTTCTGAAGATTTCCGGGTTATTCTTATAAAAATCGCAGACCGCCTTCATAACATGCGTACCCTGGAAAGCATGCGGCCGGATAAACAAAAAAAGATAGCCTCCGAAACCGTTTATATCTATGCACCTCTTGCCCACAGACTGGGACTCTACAATATTAAATCTGAACTGGAAGACCTCTCTCTGAAGTATAATAATCCTGAAGTTTACGGCGAGATTGACCAGAAACTGGAACTCGCTAATGAGCAGCGGCACAAATATGTAGACGAGTTTACAAAGGAAGTATCTGAACGTCTGCAGGAAGAAAATCTAAGTTTTACGATAAAAGGAAGAGCAAAGGCCATTTCGTCCATTTACCGCAAAATGATCAAACAGGGAGTTCTGTTTGAGGAGGTTTATGACAATTACGCCATCCGCATCATCTATAAATCCGACGCAAGGAATGAAAAATTCCTGGCCTGGAAAATTTATTCCATCGTTACAGATCTTTACCACAGTAATCCACAGCGAATGCGGGACTGGATCACTCAGCCCCGATCTACGGGTTATGAAAGTCTTCATCTCACTGTTCTGGGGCCTGACAAAAAATGGATTGAGGTGCAGATCCGATCCGAACGAATGGACGACATAGCCGAAAAAGGAGTGGCAGCTCACTACAAATATAAGGAAGGATACCGACCCAATTCAGACGAGAAGAATTTTGAAAAATGGGTAACTTCGATAAGAGAGGTTTTGGAAACCCAGCAGCATCTTTCCACAACAGAATTGCTGGATAATATTAAGCTCAACCTATATTCAAAGGAAGTCTTTGTGTTTACGCCGCAGGGCGAGATCAAGATACTCCCTGTGGGATCAACTGCCCTTGATTTTGCTTTCTCAGTTCATTCAGACCTCGGAACCCGCTGCCTGGGTGCAAAGGTGAACGGTAAGCTTGTTCCCATTTCTCATGTACTGCAGAACGGCGACCAGGTTGATATACTGTCCTCCCAAAATCAGAAACCGAAAGCGGACTGGCTTGATTTCGTGGTTACGTCCAAAGCGAAATCAAAGATCAAAAGCTACCTTAATTCATCTAAAAACCACCTGGTAGCGGAAGGAAAGGAAATCCTGCAGCGTAAACTCAGACATGCAAAAATTGCTTTTAACGATGATGAGGTGAACCGAATGCAGAAGTTCTTCAATCTAAAAACTTCGCAGGAGCTTTTCCTGTTCTTTCAGGATGGGACATTGGATACCGGAGACCTAAGAAAATACATTGAAAGTAAGAGTGTCTTCAATAATCTGCTGAACAGGTTCCGAAAGTCTCCGGTAAAAAACCTGGCCTTTGAAGAGCCGCCGCAAACCAATCTCGATATGATTGTTTTCGGCAAGGATGAGGAGAAGCTGAACTATACCTTTGCAAAATGCTGTAATGTGATCCCCGGAGATAAGATTTTCGGATTCATAACGATCTCCGAAGGCATTAAGATTCACAGCGATAACTGTCCGAATGCCATAAATTTAAGAGCCCAATATGATTACCGCGTAATGGAGGCGAAATGGGTAAATGCAGAAAGTTTCAAGAACCGCATAAAAATCGAGATTGAAGGACTGGACCGTATGGGAATGATTAATGATATCACGCAGGTCATCAGCAATTCAATGAGTATTGATATGAAGAGTATGACCATAGCGTCCAACGACGGTATTTTCACAGGCAGCATTAACCTGGAAGTGAAAAACCGGAATCAGTTGGAGGAAACGTTTAAACAGTTAAAGAACATAAGTGGTATTTCCAAAGTAAAACGTATTTAGACAATTACATCATATGAAGTTAACTACTTATTTTCAGAAATTTTTCCAGAGCAGCCAGTCTTCAGGCATTTTACTTCTGAGCTGCGTTGTAATCTCCCTATTAATAGCTAATTCTTCTGTGGGCTCTGCTTTTGGCAGCATTTTGCAACAGCAATTGGGTCCTTACAGTACTGCAGTCTGGATTAACGATGGGCTTATGGCCGTTTTCTTTCTGCTGGTAGGTCTGGAGATAAAAAGGGAGATTGTAGAGGGCGAACTTTCGAGTTTCAGGAACGCGTCGCTGCCCATTTTTGCTGCGATTGGAGGTATGGTTGTACCCGCGGGTATATTTGTTCTTTTCAATTCAGGCACTGAGTACGCCAACGGTTGGGGTATTCCAATGGCTACCGACATTGCATTCTCGCTGGCCATTGTGGCTATGCTGGGGAGCAGGGTACCGGCGTCCATCAAAATTTTTCTTGCGGCACTGGCAATAGTAGATGATTTAGGAGCAATTATGGTGATTGCAATCTTTTATACGGAGCAGATTCACTGGATGTACCTCCTGTTTACCGCACTCATCATAGTATTACTGATCTGCCTGAACCGTCTTAAGGTTACGCGACACATTTACTATATTATACCTGGTTTGTTTTTGTGGTATTTTATGCATCATTCAGGAATTCATGCTACTATTGCAGGCGTGATCCTCGCTTTCACCATTCCTACCAATGCCTCAGATACAGAAATTTCGCCACTGGAAAAACTGGAGCATGGTTTGCACACACCGGTAAACTTCTTTATCATGCCCATCTTCGCGCTGGCCAATACCAATATCCTATTCAAAAGCGGTATGGTTGAGGGTCTGTTTTCCTCCCTGGGATACGGAATAATTTTAGGACTTGTAGCGGGGAAGGTAATCGGAATTACCCTATTTTCCGGAATAGCTATCCGGGCAAAACTCAGTTCGCTACCGGCAGAGAGTAACTGGACCCATATGATTGGTACGGCTTTTCTGGCGGGAATTGGATTCACGATGTCTATTTTTATTGCACTTCTATCTTACAAAGGTCACCTTGAAATTCAGGAAGAGGCAAAATTCGCAATATTGATTGCATCAGCAATAGCTGGAGTCACAGGTTATCTAATTTTAAGACAGGCGGGCCGCAAAGCGTAGTTCAATATTATTCAGTTTTTGGCTGATGTGCATTAGCCGGGTTTTGAAGGACAATCGTATGATCTTCACTTATTTCCTCCTGGTCTGGCAGTGCAATTGATTTAGGAATTTCCTTTTGCAACTCATCAGCAATCAGTTTATCAAGCCTGACACGTCGGATAGCTAGGTTCAGTTCATTTCCAAAGAGCAGCAGGTAAACGTTCACATTCACCCAGACCATCAGCAGGATCATGGTCCCAATGGAGCCGTAAAGCACGTTATATGTGGCAAAATTCCGGGCATATATGGCAAAGAGGTAAGTAGTAAGAACGAAGAGTATGGTGGTGAGGAGCGCACCCGGAATGGCTTGTTTAAACCTTGTAATTTTCACTGTACCTACCCAGTAAAAAAGTGCCAGCAGGAAGAAATAGAATAGCGGGAAGGAGATAAATCCTATGATTTTGGACAGATTATCCACAAACCAGGATATGTCGTAGGCCGGTTTAAACCACTTGAGTACCAGCTCAGCATAGTAGACCCCAAAAAGTGCCAGGAAGATGACGCTGATGAAAGCTATCGTTATAAAAAAGGCGGTAATGAACTCCTTGACATCATGATGTTTCTCGTCTGTATATTCATTAAAACCGTCAATAAGAGCAAAGGTTCCGTTGGTAGCAAAAAAGAGCGCGAGAATAATGGTGATCTTACTGATTGATGTAGTGTTGGGAATGATTGTATTTTTTATATAATCAATTACATCTGCCTCAATTCTTCCTGGAAATATGCGGTGCATCAGCACATCAAAAATGTAAAACTGCAGCCTGTCGTAATACGGCAGGTAGGGCATTATAGACAGCAGAAAAAGGATGAATGGGAATAGTGAAAACACGAAATTCCAGGAGATAGCACCGGCTGTACGGCCAATATTGTTTTTGAAAACCCCCTGAATATAAATATCGAACATTTTCCACAGCGATACGCCCAGAAAAGGAATATGGATGCCGTCCAGGAACTGATGAATTTTTCTTATGAAGCGTGGGGTCCTAAAGGTCATTCAACTATATTTGCAGGACAAATATAAGCAATGAGAATCAATTTACTGTGTATTGGCAAGACGGCAAGCACCGAAATAAACGGACTTATAGATTATTACAATATCCGCCTGCCCAGACACTGGAACTTTGAGCTTATTGAAATTCCTGACGTAAAACAAGCGAAAAACCTGTCCGCGGACTTATTGAAGAAAGAAGAAGCCAAACTGTTTTTTAATCATATAGATCCTTCGGATATTACTGTGCTTCTGGACGAAAATGGTAAACAGTTTACCAGTCGGGAATTTGCCGGCAAAATGGATCTTTGGATGAATTCGTCCGTTAAGAAAATCAATTTCCTAATTGGCGGAGCCTATGGTTTTGCTCCGGAAGTGCATCAGAATGCCAGCGAAAAACTGTCACTTTCAAAAATGACTTTCACCCATCAGATGATCAGACTGTTCTTTGTGGAACAATTATACCGCGCCGACCAAATACTTCAGGGAAAACCTTACCACAACGATTAAGAGATAACTCCCTACCGGGTTTCGCACTTTTTAAGCAGATCGTTTATAAGATATTTCTCGAAACCTGTCTTTACTGCTTTTTCAAGATTAAGGCAGGCGTCTGCAGCACGGTTGGTATCGAAGAGGATCCTTGCTTTGGTAACATAAGACAGCGAAAATTTCGGATCCAGCTTTATAGCCTTGTCCACATCTGCTGACGCTTCTTTATGCTTTTTCATGGCCAGGTACACTGCTGCCCTGTTATTATAAAGCAGGCTTTCAGGTTTTTCATTTATAAGTGCGTTATAATCCTTCAGCGCCGCATCCAGTTTACCGATATTCATTTTGAAAGTCGCATAATTGGTCTTTGCAATCAGATTGTCCGGCGCAATTGAAATCAGGTGTTGGTAATCCTTTTCGGCCAGATCATTCTTTTTAAGCTCTTCGTACACTTTGGCACGGGTCAGGAAGAGTTCCGCATTTTCACTGTCCAGCAGTAGCCCTTTAGCGGCAAAATCCAGAGCATTCTGCCTGTTTCCCCATTGCGCATGCATAGAACTTAGATTAATGTAGGTCTGCAAACTGTTGGGATCGGCCTTTAGCGCATTCTGATAAGATACAAAAGCCGGCTGAGTCTTACCAAGCCGTCTCTGCGAAGTTCCCAAACTGTTATAAAACTGCGCTTTGAGTTTGCCAATGCGCTCCTTATCTGCAAGCGAAGCATAGGCAGCTTCAGCACATTTATAGTCGGCTTTTTTAAAACATTCGTCGGCAGGTTTAGAATCCTGCAACTGTGCCGAAGCAAGCGCTGCAATGCAGACTGCTGTAAAAGTGGAAAATTTTCTCATCGCATCAGGTGTATTTCTTGTTGATTACTTTAAGGCTCAGCGCTGCAAAAAAACCGCCTAACAGATAACCTACTCCACCGCCCATGAGAACATCCAGAGGAAAGTGGACGCCCAAATAAATCCGGCTGTAGGATACAATTGCAGCCCAAAGGAAAAGAAAGAGAGGAAACCACCCAAACTTCTTCTTCAGCATGACTGCCATAAAGTTAGCAATAAAAAATGTATTGGAAGCATGCGCCGAATAGAAGCCAAAACTACCGCCACACTCCACCTCGCGCATGAGGTTTTCCAGTGTGGGATCGTGGCAGGGCCGCAAACGCGCTATTCCCACTTTAAAAACACCTGCAAGCTGATCCGAAACCGTAACACCCAGGGCAATGAACACCAGCATGTACAGCAGGGCTCTCCAGCCAAAACTGCGAAGGAGCACAATAAGAAAGACCATATACAGCGGAATCCAAATCCACTTTTCGGAAATCATCAGCCAGAAATTGTCGAAGGTTACATTTCCAAGGCCGTTCAGGAACAGAAAAAGCTCCTTATCTGTCATAATAATTTCCTGCATGATACTAGCGGCTTACAGGACCTTCGTGCGAATCTGACAGCTGGTCGGTCTTACTTTTACCATTGATATCCAAATCCCGCCTTAGCTCATGTGTAGGATCATATTCTCTGGCAGCATCTTTTACCTTTTCAATTTCACGCTTTATCTCGGCAACGGGATTATCGGTTTCCTTCAGGATTTCGGTCTTTATATCTTCCATAGCTCCTTTCATCTTGCGTACTCCAAGTCCCAGGTCACGCGCGATTGAAGGTATTTTGTCCGGACCGAACAGAACGATTATTGCCAGGATAACAACGATAATTTCAGAGAAACCTAATTCCATGGCGCAAAAATACAAAAACAAATCTCAACACATTGAAGGAATATTCCGGAAGATGACGAATAAAATTTGATTAATACCTTGGGATATGGCAGATGCGGTTAACAATTTTCCGGACTAACTGTAAAAATTCAGCAGCAACTAAACCTGGACTAGCTTCCTGATTTTTTTCTGTGAAATACAAAGTACACAAATCCTGCGCTGGCTGCCATCAAAAGGAATCCCAGAAAGAAGGGAGCGCCCGGAAACTGGAACGGGGCCTGGTCGTGGGTAAAGTAATAAAACACATTGGTCATAAGTGGAGGTCCAATGATGGAGGTTATGCTAACCACGGAGGTCAGCGCTCCCTGAATATCACCCTGCTCATTGGCCGGAACTTTAGACGAGATTACAGACTGTAGCGCCGGACCTGCAATTCCGCCCAGACAATACAGGAGTAATATTGCAAACATCATCCACTCCTCGTCAGCAAAAGCAAAAAGGAGCATCCCTGTTCCGTAAAGCATTATCCCGTAAAGTATGCTCCGTTCCGTTCCGAATTTCGGATGGATTTTTCGGATCAGAAATCC
>CAYXUO010000004.1:19751-39454 GCA_964468335.1 uncultured Chryseobacterium sp.
GGTCATCGCACCCATCACGCCCAGAGAGATACCGACCATCTTTTCGTCCCAGCTGAAGCGGTACATGGTGAAAAATGCCCAGTTCGTCTGGATGGCATGCGCTGCAATGTAAACAAGGAACCAGGCCATCATAAGGTAAAGAATGGCCGGATATCTCCGGATATTGAGCAGGGTGCCTACAGGATTTGCACGTTTCCAGCTAAAGTTGCGCCGGTGTTCCTTACCCAGACTTTCGGGGAGTACAAAGATTCCATATAGAAAGTTAAGCAGGCACAGAACTCCTGCAGCTATGAACGGTACACGGGGCCCAAACTGACCCAGAAGTCCGCCAATTACCGGTCCCAGGATGAATCCCAGGCCAAAGGCAGCACCAATCATCCCGAAATTTTTCGAGCGGTTGCTGTCATCGGAAATATCGGCAATATAGGCACTCGCTGTAGTAATGCTGGCACCGGTAATTCCCGAGAGAATCCTACCAACAAAAAGCCAGAATATGGTAGGTGCCCAGGCCTGTATGAAAAAATTAAGTGCAAAACCCAGAAGTGCGAATAAAATAACCGGGCGCCGGCCATATTTGTCACTCAGGTTTCCCAGGACTGGCGCAAACAGAAACTGCATGAAGGCGTAAACGAAACTCAGCCACCCGCCATATTGTGAGGCAACACTTAAATCTGCGTCGTGTATCAGTTCCTGAATCAGCGAAGGAACCACAGGAATGACTATTCCCCAACCCGTAATATCAATCAAAAGGGTTATGAAAATAAACCCGATGGCAGCCGACTTTTTATTTTTTTTCACAGGTGCGAAGGTAAGAATTTATCTAAATACCACAGAGTATTCTAAAGTTTTCAGCCTTAGGATTAATCAAATGAAGCACCAGGTTAAAACAAAAAAAATGTCCCCTACCCGGGGACATTAACTGTATATAAAAAATGATATTAATTGCGTGTTGTACCGGGTACCTCTTCTACCACCGGATCCTCTGCAATGGCTTTGGTTCCTTTTTTCTTAAGAAGGTCATAGGATACTGCAGATGCAATAAACCATGTAGAATAAGTACCGAACCCTACACCAATAAGAAGTGCGAACATAAACCCGCGAAGATTTTCACCACCGAAAATAAAGATGGCCAGGATTACAAGGAAGGTTGCAAATGCGGTATTGAACGTACGGCCAAGAGTACTGGAGATTGAATCGTTGAAAAGATTTTCAAGCGTAAGGGCTTTCTTATCCTTCAGGTACTCCCGTATTCTGTCGAAGATGATTACCGTATCGTTAATGGAGTAACCCAACACAGTAAGCAGTGCCGCGATGAAATCCTGATTGATTTCCATACTGAAAGGCATTATATTCCTCAACAGGGAGTATGCACCCAGTATCACAATTGCATCATGCACCAGGGAAGCAATGGCACCCGTGGAGAACTGCCATCTTTTAAACCTTAAAAGAATATAGAGGAAAATACCTACCAGTGCTATTAATAAGGCCATTGCGCCCCCAGACTTAATATCGTCTGCAACCGTTGGACCTACCTTCACTGAACTGATGATTCCGTACTGAGTATCATCATTTCCTCCCTTAAAATTCTGGATGGATGCGTTGGCAGGAAGGAAGGGTTTCAAGCCTTCGAACAGCTTCTGCTCCACTTCCATATCGGCTTCTACTGATTCTTCATTGATCATGTAGTCAGTAGTAATCTTAAGCTGGTTGTCGGTACCGAAAGTCTTTACGTCCACAGCATTCTGATCCCCGTCCTTGGCAATGAAAATCTTCTGAAGACTTTCGTCTGCCTGCAACGGATTGACCGATTTATCAAAACGAACAACATAGCTCCGTCCGCCGTTAAAGTCTACGCCAAATTTAAATCCTTGAGTAAAGATTGAAATCAGACAGATTACCGTAAGAGCTGCAGAAAATATATAGGCAAATTTTCTTTTTCCGATAAAATTAATCCATGTATTTCGGAACAGGTTTTTCGTCATTGGCGTCCAAACGGAAAGCCCTTTACCTTTTTCCAAACGGTTAAAGATCATTACCCTTGTTAGAAGTACGCAGGTAAACATGGACATAAGAATACCGATACCAAGTGTTACAGCAAATCCTTTGATTGGACCTGTACCGAAAACATACAGTACAATGGCTGTAAGCAGGGAGGTAATGTTACCGTCAATAATCGCTGAGAGCGAGAAGTTGAAACCTTCTTTATAAGCCTCTTTTATATTTTTACCCAGGAATAGTTCCTCCTTAGTCCTTTCGTAAACGATTACGTTTGCATCAATGGCCATGGCCATGGACAGTACGATACCTGCAATACCAGGAAGGGTTAGCGTAGCATCTACCGAGTCCATGATTCCCATAAGGAAAAACAGGTTAAATACCATAGCGATTACAGCGTAAACACCAGCACCTCCATAGTAGAATATAAGATAGACTACCATAATTAAGAATGCGATAATGAAAGACCACATACCGGACTGAATAGATTCGGCACCAAGTGATGGCCCTACTACTTCTGCCTGTACGATCTTAGCACCGGCAGGAAGTTTTCCTGCACCAAGCACGTTTACAAGATCCTGAGCCTCTTCCTGAGAAAAGTTTCCGGAGATCTGAGTTCTCCCGCTAGGAATAGCCTCATTTACATTAGGCGCAGTATACACCACATTGTCCAGGGTAACAGCTACCGGCTTTCCAACGTTTTTCTCCGTCATTGTTTTCCAGTCCTTAGCACCCTTGGAGTCCATCTGCATGTCTACCACTACTCTGCCCAAATCATCATAGCCGATGTTTGCAGATTCTACAGCTCCGTCTACTGGTGCTTTTTGAGAAGCATTACCACGGATGGCATAAAGAACAAGATTATTCTCGTTTCCTGCATCTGGTTTATACCCCCAGAGGAATTTGGTGTTTTTGATGTTGGCCGGCCTTGCGTTCTTTGCAATCTGGCTGTTTAAGATTTTGTTTATCGTAGCGGTATCGCTCAGTTTAATGTTGCCGACTCCGTTTGCAGCCATTGTATTAAGCTGGAGAAGGTTCATCAGGTTTGTAGTTTTTGGAACGCCGATAGAATCACCTTTTACGGAAATAAGCTGGGACAGCTGTTCGAAATAAGGTGCTACTTCCTGAAGCTGCTGCACTTCCCAAAACTGTAGTTTTGCAGAAGTCTGAAGCATTTTCTTAACACGGTCAATATCTTTTACGCCGGGCATCTCAACGGAGATACGTCCCGTTCCGGGAACACGCTGCACGTTAGGTTGGGTTACCCCCATCTTGTCTATACGGGTACGGATTACCTCGTATGCGGTTCCGGTCGAAAGTTCAATTCTGTTACGAACGATTTTCTTTACATCTTCGTCGGTGGTATTAAACCGGATTTCGGTAAGGTTTGGGTTCCCGAATATTTCTGGGTCCGCAAGTTTCAGATTTGCACCTTTTTCCTTGTTTACAGTTTCGAACTGAACGAAAAAGTTTTCGATATAAGAGCGGGTTGATTTCTTCTGAACTTCATCTGTGCGGTTCAGCGCCTCAATAAGGACAGGGTTTTCAGAATAGTTGGTCAGGTTACTGATAAGGTCCCTTTGGTTGATTTCCAAAAGAACGTTGATCCCTCCCTTCAGGTCCAAACCGAGTTTCATTTCCTTTTCCTTGGCTCCTTTGTAGTGAAGTTTTGTAAACCCAAGATTAAGCGTGTCCTTGGAAAGCCGGTCCAGCTCTTTTTGGTACTTCACAGGATCACCTGCCGAAATTTCTGTAGCCTGCTTTTCAACCTTACCGGTATACCACGTGGGCAACAGTTCGTTGATGCAGATTAAGCCTAGAATAACCGCTATTAGCGTAATAAATCCTTTTCCTTGCATTATAATACAACATTAAAATTTAGTCGGCAAATATAATGTTTTTATTAGCACTTTTCACATTATTTTAACATTTAGACTTCTTTATTTTAAGGATTTTTGACGGTCTTTCAAGAAAATGTGCATTATATTAATTTTTAATATTTTATTGTAAAATGATCCCTAAGTTAACTGTGTAACTTCATAAATATTTATAAATGATGATATTATGCGAAAATTTTCCACCCTCTGTCTGTTCTTCAGCACTTTCTTCGCTGATGCCCAAGCAGTGATTCTCCAGGAATTCAGCACAGGTTTTACCGCCCCTGTTGAAATTACTCACGCCAATGACACGCGCCTGTTCGTAGTTCAGCAAACGGGACAGATAAAGATCGTGCAGCCTAATGGCGCTGTAAATGCAGGCAATTTTCTGGACATCAGCAGCAAAATTACCTATGGTGGCGAGCGCGGCCTGCTGGGACTGGCTTTTCACCCACAATACGCTTCCAACGGATATTTTTATGTGTTTTATAGTGACCTGTCAGGAAATATTACAGTGTCGCGGTACAGCGTTAGTTTGGGAGATGCCAATGCGGCAAATCCTGCATCAGAGAAAATAATTCTGAACATCCCCAAACCCTTTACCAATCATAATGGTGGCAGCATGCACTTCGGTGCCGACGGTTTCCTCTATGTTTCCACCGGTGATGGCGGAGGCAGTGGCGACCCTAATAATAACGGGCAGAATAAAAACGTACTGTTGGCTAAGCTGTTAAGGATTGATGTAAATGCTACCGGTCCCTATAATATTCCGCCCGGTAATCCTTTTGTTGGCGTGGACGGTGCCGATGAAGTCTGGGCCTACGGCCTCCGAAATGCCTGGAAATTCTCTTTTGACCATATGGCCGGCAATATTATGCTTGCTGATGTGGGCCAAAACCAGATCGAAGAAATTAACAGGATACCCGTTACCCAGGCGGGACTCAACTATGGCTGGCGCTGTTATGAGGGAAATTCCACCTATAATGCTGCCGGATGTGCAGCGGCTTCCACAATGACCTTTCCGGTAGCAACGTATAATCATTCGGGAGGTAAATGCTCAATAACCGGCGGTTATGTGTACCGGGGAGGGCTATATCCGGCATTTACGGGTACATATTTCTTCGCTGATTACTGCTCAGCTCAGATTGGAATGATGAGTCCGGACAATACGGTCACCTGGACTTCTGCATTCAGCGGTAACAACTTTTCTACCTTCGGTCAGGATGCGCAGAATGAACTTTATGTAGCTGCCATTAATAATGGAATTATATATAATGTTACCACCACCTCGCTCAGCACCACTGAAAACACTTCGAAGGAAATAAAAATATATCCGAACCCAGCTGCCGGAAGAATCTTTGTGAATGGACTAAGGGAAAACAAGGCGGTTGCAAAGTTCATCAATGCGGAAGGCAGACTTGTTCTAGAGGCAAAAGTTGAAGCCGACGGGCGGGTTGATATCCAGGAGCTAATGCCGGGAATGTATATTATGAATGTATATTCTGAAGGTGTAATGGTGGCAGCGGAAAAAGTGGTCGTGAAAGCAGAAAGGTGAATGGGCGGTCTAACTGCGGTAAATGGGCCAGTTGCGGAGCAACGGCCGATATTATGAATTTGAATTTATTCGAACCTACCGGCAGAGAAAATGCTGAATTTTAATGATTAAGATCATCAAACCTATGGAGACGTTTGCTGAAAAACAGTCAGATCAATTCTTCAAACCAATAATTGGGGTCCGCTTCAACTTGAAATTCATTAAGTAACCTCTGATATTCATTCCTGAAGCTTTCCATTTGATGATGTTCGTCCTGATTTTCAATATAGCTGTAGACCGAGCTTACCATTGAAGGATGGTAACTGAAGCCCCCAAATCCTTTCTGCCACTCAAAACGGTCCTCCAAAAGATGACCTTCATTAACCCACTTTGATGATTTGGCCTTCACACTTTTCATTACATCAGAAAGAGCAAGAGTCGATTTTAAGCGAAAAAAGCAGTGTACATGATCTTCTACACCATTCACAATAATGGTTCTGCAACCCGTTTCGTTGAGTAGGTTTCCGATTACAGCAAAAAGTTGTGTACTAAAATCCGGCTGAATCAGACTTTTCCGGTATTTCACGGCAAACACCGTGTGAATATAGAGTTGGGTATAAGTATTCGGCATTATTCCACAATTAAAAATGAAATTTATAATACCTTAAAACGGGGATGCAAAGGTCTGCTCAGACTGCCTCGTTTTCCGGATTTTCATGCATTAGAGAACTAAATTGGAGAGATCGATTAAAAATTAATGTTAAATAAAATAATAAATCGGGAATAAATTCCCCCTCAGGATATCGGTCGTTCCTACGGAACTCCCTTTCTCCAACCAATACTCCTACACCACCCGAACCCGCTTCTATATCGTCATCGAAAAAATCCGCGTCTCCGGCTTATTCCTCATCATCCGTAGATCAAAGGTCATGGCTACATTCCGTGTGAATGCCCGGCCCTTTTCCGTGATTTTAATAGCATTTTCGGAGAGCTCCACCAATCCGTCATCCTGCATTTCCTGAAGTGCTTCCAGTGCATTGGGAAGTTCGGGAAAAGTGCTCTGCCAGTCCCAGGACGTCTCCAGTCGGCACATGATGTTCAGTATATGCTGGCGGATGTTAAGGTCTTCCTCATTCAGGATATGTCCGCGGAATATCGGAATCCTTCCTTCGTCTACACGTTTCTGATACTCTTCGACTGTTTTTTCATTCTGCGCAAAGGCATACCACGAATCAGAAATAGCGCTCATACCCAGGCCAATCATCAATTGCGTTTTTCCTGAGGAATAGCCCATGAAATTCCGGTGGATGTTGCCTGAAACCATAGACTGGTAAAGATCATCGTGCGGAAGAGCGAAATGGTCCATGCCTATTTCGATGTATCCGAGTTCTTCGAGCAATCTCTTGCCGTTTTCATACAGTTTTCTTTTTTCCTCGCCACTCGGCAGGTCATTTTCATCAAAACCTCTTTGGCCAACGCCTTTAATCCATGGCACGTGAGCGTAAGAATAGAAAGCCAGACGGTCCGGCTTCAGTTCCAAGGTCCGGCGGATGGTAAATTCCATCTTCTCCCAGGTATGGAAGGGCAGTCCGAAAACAAGGTCGTGGGAAACACTGGTATAGCCAATCTCGCGAGCCCAGGTGGTCACCCTTTCTACATTTTCAAAGGGTTGTATCCTGTTGATGGCTTTCTGTACCTGTGGGTCATAATCCTGTACACCAAAACTGCAGCGGCGGAAGCCCAGGTCGTAAAGGGTCTGCAGATGTTCGCGTGAAGTATTGTTGGGATGTCCTTCGAAGGAGAACTCAGGATTTTCGGCGATTTCAGCCTTTGAAAAGATGCCTTCAAGAAGCGTTTTCAGATTTTCTGGTGAGAAGAAAGTCGGCGTGCCTCCGCCCAGATGGAGCTCCTTTATTTTCGGTTTGGCGTCCGGCGATGACTTGTCAGTGGCTAAAAGTTCGAGATAAAGATCCCATTCCTTCAGCACACTTTCCAGATAAGGAGTTTCTACCGAGTGTTGTTTAGTAATCCTTTTATGGCAGGCACAAAAGGTGCACAGCTGTTCGCAGAATGGAAGGTGAATGTAGATCGAGATCCCCTCAGCATCATTGGATTCGCCAAAAGAGCGGATCACCGAATTCTGCCATTGTTCCGGCGTAAATGCTTCTTCATCCCAAAAAGGAACTGTTGGATATGAAGTATAACGGGGTCCCGGAATGTTATATTTATCGATAAGTGAATTCATTGGAAATTTTTTCATGTAAAAATGCCCGCAAAACCGTTGCGGATTAAACAGTGCAAAAATACGAAATAAGTTACGGGTGAAAAATTAACGCTGATGAGATTTGGCAGGCTACAGCTTCAAGTTCATTTTCAAAATTCGGCCTTTCCCGGCAAAAATTATTGTATTCCTGTCAGTCCACTCGCAAACATACAGACCCTTTTCATTGGATATGGTGGTCCATGTCTTACCAAAGTCCCTGGACAGTTCCACATTTTGGTCGCCTACAGCT
This sequence comes from uncultured Chryseobacterium sp., assembly GCA_964468335.1. GTDB lineage: Bacteria > Bacteroidota > Bacteroidia > Flavobacteriales > Weeksellaceae > Marnyiella. The sequence continues at coordinate 27,671 of CAYXUO010000004.1, forward strand.
ATAATATCTTTTCCCCTGGAGCGCGGCCGGATTTTAACGCAGGTTTTATACCCTCCGTTTTTTCCTGACCCCTGAACTGTCCAGGTTTGCCCTCCGTCTATGGTGGTTGCGATATTACTGATGTTTTCGGATTGTTTCGTGTAATCACCACCCACGGCAATACCGAACTTATCTTTATAAAAATCGATGGCATAAATGCCCTGTGACGAACTCCCCTGAATAAAAGAAGTATTGAAAATGGTCCAGTTTTCTGTCTTGAAATCAAGCCTGAATATCCGTGAACTTGCACCGCCCGTCGCAATCCACAGGTATTTTTTGGACGATGCCATATTTGAATTGCTTGCGGCAAAAGCAGCCTCACCTTTATTCATTTTCAGTTTGCCTTTTTGGTCAGTGATGTACCACTGTTTATTGCCTTTGCGGTTAAAGACCGCGAGTTTCAGGTTAAGGTCAGCATCCGGATCACTGAAGGCGTATCCCAGATCATGATTAACGAAATGCAGCGCGTCATAAAATGCAGTTTTTGCAGTGTCCCGTAATACAACCTGTTTTGCCAGTGTCCTTTTATTTATCTTGAACATTAAAGCAGGGCTTTCAATATTAATGGCATAAAAATCAGTTTTATTCTGTCCCAGCGTGCGGAACTGAAGCTTTCCATCATCCAAAAGCATTTGCTTTTTATCCCTTGCATCCACAAGACTCACATATCCGAATTTGGATACGGTGCCGGCATACCAAACCTTCCGGTCCCAGATCTCCAGCGCGCGGATGGATATCTTGTCTTCAAGCAGGATTTCACTCTTAAGCTCCTGCCCGTTCAATAAACTGCACACCACCAGGCACAGGCCGATTATTGATTTTATTATCATCTGCTAAAATTAAAAAAATCCCACCAAAAGGTGGGACAGGTTATTAATCAGGATTATTTATTTTAGAATGTTTACGTCCGTACACAAAGTAAATTACAAAGCCTAATGCCAGCCATATGGCCAAACGCTCCCAACTTTCAATGGGCAATCCGAGCATTAATGTAACACAGATAATTACACCCAGGATTGGAACCAAAGGCACCAAAGGTACACGGAAACCACGCACCGCATCCGGATTGGTCTTACGCATTACAATAACACCGATACAAACAAGTGAAAACGCAAAAAGGGTTCCGATACTTACCATATGTCCGAGGTCTGATACCGGTACAAAACCGGCGAACAGACTTACAAAAATCATGAAGACGATATTCGTTTTCCAGGGAGTTTTGCTCTTGGTATGAAGGTCGGAGAAGAATTTAGGTAACAGTCCGTCTACACTCATACTGTAGAATACGCGGCTCTGGCCCATCAGCATGACCAGCATAACAGAGGTGTAACCTGCGATAATCGCAATGGTAAGACCGGAATTTATAAAGGTGTATCCCGTACGGGCAAAAGCAGTAGTTACAGGGCTGGCATCACCTTTGAAGTTCACATAATTTTCAAGACCTGTTAATACGTAGGAAAACAGTACATACAGGACAGTACACACTACCAGGGAACCGATAATACCGATCGGCATACTTTTCTGGGGATTTTTTGCTTCCTGTGCAGCTGTACTTACGGCATCAAAACCAATGAAGGCGAAGAACACCACACCGGCACCTCTGAGGATTCCACTCCATCCGTACTGACCGAAATAGTCACTCTGGAAAAAGTCAAAGAAGCCCATCGAGCCCTGCTGCACCAGCTTTTCGCCTTCATTTACCGGAATGAAAGGATTGTGATTTTCAGGATTGATAAATCCCCATCCAAGTACGATGAACACCAATACTACGGTCACTTTCAGGATAACAAGTACATTGTTGATCAGCGCTGATTCTTTGGTGCCTTTAATCAGTAGTAACGACAGCAGGCAAACGATCATTATGGCGGGCAGATTCAGCATTCCCGGTGTTTCGTCCCAGGGCCCGTGCAGCAAAGCATTGGGAATTTCTATCCCGAAACCAAGCAGGAATTTGGCCACATATTGCGACCATGAGGCGGCTACAGTGGCGGCACCTAATGCATACTCCAGTACGAGATCCCAACCGATGATCCAGGCGATAAACTCACCCATTGTTGCGTAAGAATACGTGTAAGCACTACCCGCCACCGGAATCATGGATGCAAATTCTGCATAACATAAACCTGCGAAGGCGCAACCCAATGCTGCCAATATAAAGGAGTACACAACGGCGGGACCTGCATTATCGGCGGCGGCTATACCGGTTAGCGAGAAAAGACCCGCTCCAATAATGGCTCCAATACCTAATGCCACCAGCGAACTGGCACTTAATGTTCTTCGCAGTCCTTTTTCCGATTCTTCCGCTGTTTGGAGTAGCTGACTAAGGGATTTTGTTTTCCAGAGGTTTGACATTTCAAATTTTTTAAGAATTTACGAAAGTATAAAAATTTTGCAGTAATTAACATTTTATGTGTTCTTTAATTTAAAATTCAATTACAATATAGGACCTCACTACAGTTACCTGTGCTGATAGTCTAAAAGAGCAGCTTATACAGCAGGCTGGAAATCTTGCGGAATTTCTATCTTTGGCCCGCATGAATCTCCATGATCTTTTCCTGAAGCCGTATGAGAGTTACGAAACCTCCCAGATCGTTCTGGAAGCGGCCGCCGCCCTGTTTGGGCTACTGAGCGTTTTCTTCTCGGTTCGCAAAAACATCTGGGTCTACCCCACCGGCATCCTTTCAACTGTCCTTTATGTCTATATTCTGTATCAGTTCGGACTGTGGGGCGATATGCTCATCAACGTTTATTACAGCATTATGAGTGTTTACGGTTGGATTCTCTGGGCCAAAAGTTCAGAAGACCACCTACATGTAAAGGTTTCGTGGACCACAAAAAAGCAATGGTTATTTTCCGCAGTTCTTTTTGTCATCAGTTTATTACTGATTGTCCTCGTTTATTATTACAAACCTTTGTTGGACAGTGTTTCCGAAAATCCTGTACCCGGACTTCGGCATCTGGATTGGGCCAACTGGCTGGATGTGATTACTACTGCCATTTTTCTTGTTGGCATGTGGCTGATGGCCAAACGGAAAATAGAAAACTGGATATTCTGGATCCTTGGCGACCTGATTTGCGTACCGATGATGCTCTACAAAGGACTTGGCATCACATCCTTACAGTATCTGGTGTTTACGGTATTGGCTTACATCGGCTATCTGGAATGGAAGAAGGGAATATCGGATACACCTATTCAGCCCCCAACATCTCCAGCCTCATAAATTACGCTGCTGCGGTTATCTTAATTAAGTAACTTGCGCATACCATTCAATCAACATTTTTATGCAGAATACAGTTCAGTTTTACAAATATCAGGGTACCGGAAACGATTTTGTTATTATTGATAACCGTGACCTCGAATTCCCCAAGAACAAAGACCTGATAAAACACATTTGTGACCGCAGATTCGGTGTGGGTGGCGATGGATTGATCCTTCTGGAAAATGATCCGCAGGCCGACTTTAATATGGTGTACTACAACGCCGACGGAAATGAAAGCACCATGTGCGGTAACGGCGGACGCTGCCTGGTGGCTTTTGCTCATTTTCTGGATATGTTTGAAGAGAAAACTACCTTTATAGCTGTCGATGGTCTACATGAAGCTGCAATTAGCAACGGAAACGTAAAACTGAAAATGATTGATGTAGATGAAATCAAAAAAGACGGTGACAGTTCAGTCCTGAATACCGGCTCCCCTCACTTCGTGCAGTTCGTGAATTCTGTCCCGGACTTTCCGGTGTATACCAAAGGACATGAAATACGTAACAGTCCCACTTACTGTGCCGAAGGCATCAACGTTAATTTTGTTGAAAAACTTTCGGACAATTCAATTTTCGTGCGTACTTACGAGCGCGGAGTCGAAGATGAAACCTACAGCTGCGGCACCGGCGCCACGGCCTCAGCCTTGGTTCTGATGCAGGATAAAGATATTCGTGCAGTCGACGTGAAAGTTTTAGGCGGAAATCTGAAAATTTATGCTGAACAAAACGGCCCTGGCTTTTCCAATATCTGGCTGGAAGGACCTGCAGTGCAGGTTTTCAGCGGAAAAATTTCTATATAGACAGCCGTTGGCCCATGTCGTGGAAGTGCGGGTTTCATTGTTAAAGAAATTTCAAGGTCATGGAACACGCTCCCAATTTTCCTGATAAACAAAATTCGGAGGCGCTCAGGAAGCATATTCACTCGCTTATTCACCTGGATCCGGTGGCAGCTGCAGATTGGACTTCAGGATTGCGTCTTGAATTTGTAATGGAAAATGAACCCGGGGGTAACTTATGCTTAGCCTACAGCCACGAGATCCGCGATGACTACCGCAGCTTTTTCACCGCAGACGATTTGGTTGATTATCTTTATGCTGCGCTGCAAATTCCACAAACAAATAAGTACAATGAATTCCTGAATCTGGGTTTCCCTGCGTTGCCCCAACCCGAAAATGTAGCCACTTTCTGGAAACTCGTGCGCCAGGGAAATCAAATGCGCAAGGCTCCGTCCCCTGAAGACCCCGAAACAGAAATTCCTCCTTACTCTGGATGACAGGCCGGGGCAAATCAGTACTGCATTTATTGAGAATACAAGGCAGATATCTTTAGCTACACTGGTCGTTCAGGACACAGACGGTCAGTCTGCGAACTTCGTTAGGAGTATCATTGAATTGAAAACATGTTTGTAAAGAAGATCACGGAAGAAGTTCAGAAGATCCTCAACATAACTCAAAGTAACAGAGATTCAGTCTCCGTCGTACGGCCAGCCCTCCCCAATGTGTAATCCCGGTTAGTGAAATTGAAGGATTCCCTGCTTCGGCATAAAAATGGCTGCCGGAGCGGAAGGTAAAACATCTTTCATCTGCAGTGGCTTCACTGATAACAGAAATAGACGGAATCGTACTGCAAAAGGACCCGCAATAACAAAAAATACCGCATTTTTGCACTCGCAAATTCAGTTTGCACCAGACTCAGCAAAAATTTAAAAAATGAAAAAAACAGCAGCTCTTATTATTATCGCCGTACTGATTGTTGGAGCCTTCTTTGGCTTTCGGTTTTACAAGAAATACTACGCAGATAATGTAGCCAAAGAAGGTTACTTCCATATCCCTACTGGTGCCAATTTTAACCAGATCCTGGATTCTATTTCACCTTATCTGCAGAATAAGGACGCTTTTGTGGATGTGGCCAAAGACAAAAGCATGGACCGCTTTTTCCACGCCGGCCGCTACCGCGTAAAGGACGGCACCAGTAACACCGACCTTGTAAACATGATTAAGGCCGGTAACCAGACTGAAAATACCTTCCGTATCGGCGATTTTGGCGATGTATACCAGATGGTCGGTCGTGTTACGCGTAAAACAGAGATTGATTCGCTGAAATTCGTATCCGAACTCAATAAAATTGCCGTTCAGAAAGGCTACAGGAATGCCGAGGACCTGAAAAAATACTTCTTCATCGATACTTACCAGTTTTTCTGGACCGTGAAACCTGAAGAATTCTTCAAAAAATTTGATGACCAGTACAAAGACTTCTGGACAGCCGAGAGGATTCAGAAAGAAAAACAGAGCGGCCTCACCCGCGACCAGATTTATGCCCTGGCTTCCATTGTCTATAAAGAATCCGGCGGGAAACCGGACGAACAAAAAACAATTGCCGGCCTTTACCTGAACCGCTACCGCAAGGGAATGAAGTTGCAGAGTGATCCAACGGTCATCTATGCCATCAACAAGGAAACCAATTTCACCACGCCCATCCGCCGGGTTCTTTACAAGCACCTCAGACATCCTTCACCCTATAATACCTATGCTAATGCGGGCATTCCGCCGGGACCCATCTGCATTACCGATAAAAATTCAGTAGATGCAGTGCTGAATGCAGAAAATAACAATTACATTTTCATGGCCGCAGATCCGGACCGTTTTGGCTTCCACCGCTTCACTGCCAGCGATACCGAACATGCTAAAAATGCCCGCGACTATCAGGCCTGGCTCAATTCCCGGGAAATAAAATAGCTTTTAACAAAGATTAACAGCAATGCGCTTTAACAAAATTAACTTTAGAGCGTCTTATTGTTTAACCGGATTTTCAAATCCGCACAGAAATACATTATTTTTTTTGAATATAAAAAAAACGAACGGGCACTATAATCAGAGTTTGCCCATGCAAATTATTTTACAAAATGGTAAAAACAGAAATTAATCAGATTCTCACCAGAAAAGTCCTCGGACTTACCTTCGTACTCTCTGCGGCAGCTTTTGCATTCGCTCAGGAAAAAATCACAGTATCATCCACCGTGGTGGACCAACAGAATAACCCTGTTCCCTATGCCTCGGTAACTTTTACAAATAAGGCAAATGCCGCTTTCAATGATGCTGCACTGGCAGATGAAAAAGGTTTTTATACCCTCCAGCTGGTACCCGGTAATTATGATGTTACTGTAGACGCCATTGATTTCAAGAAAACTACCGTAGCCAAGCAAATCACAACCGGCGGAAATATAGGCAGCATCTCCATCGAACAGGAGGAGTCCGGTTCGGTCGTGGCACCCACTCAGGAAATTGAAGGCGTTACGCTTACAGTGCAGGCTACAAGGCCTTACCGCGTAGAACTCGATAAAAAAGTATACGATCCTTCCACAGATATCATCTCAAAAGGCGGAAATCTACAGGATGTACTTACCAATGTACCTTCAGTTTCTGTAGAAACCGACGGTACCGTTTCCATGCGTGGTAACTCTAACGTCCGTTTCCTCATCAACGGAAAACCTTCTGCCCTTCTCGGAATCGACAGCGGTGCCAACGCGCTTCAGTCCATTCCTGCCGACCAGATTGAGCGTATTGAGGTAATCACCAACCCTTCCTCTAAATTCGAAGCCAGCGGTACAGCGGGTATTTTGAATATTATCCTGAAGAAAACCAAAGGGATGGGCTTCAACGGAAGTGTGACAGGCAGCGTGGGATATCTGCCCAGCACCAATCTCAATACCAACCTGAGCTGGCGTAAAGGCAGCTGGACCTGGTTCCTGAACGGCGGCGGCGGTTACCGCGAAAGTGAAGGCCGTAACGAAAGTGACACCCGTTTCTTCGATGCGGTTACCGGTGCTACGACTTCCTATTTCGAGCAGAACTCGCTTAACAAAAGTGAAAACGACAACTACAATGCTACCGCAGGATTTTCTGTAGATCTTTCGGACCGTACTACCTTCAACCTTTCAGGTATGGGTAGAGCCTATAAAAGCTTCAGCGATAATAATGTAGACAATATCAGTTACAATGCTGCACGCATTGTAGACGGATTCACGCAGACCAATGCCCTGGGTAACAGCAGAAACTTCACCGTTCAGGGGGATGCCGGACTGGACCATAAATTTAATGATAACGGTCACAATATTTACCTGAGCTTAAGTGTTCAGCAAAGTGACAACCAATCCTCTGAGAATTCCAGAGAGCTGGACAATATGATCTTCCGCTATGGATCTGCAGGCACTAACAATACAATCAACAAAGCCATAATCGGTAAGCTGGACTACGAACTGCCTGTAGGTGAGGTTTCCAAAATTGAAGCCGGTTACCGCTTTGACAGCAATAAGAACGAGTACGACTTCCTGAACCGTGAGACCAATGCCGCACTTGTTATGGGAACTGTTGATGCCTACAGTGGGAACACGGGTTACAGCGAAACAATCAACGCAGCCTATGCTCAGTTTAAAAGTAAAGTGGATAAGTTAGGTTATCAGTTGGGCCTCCGTGCCGAACATTCCGACATCGGCATCGATTACAGAAGTCTTAGCGGAAACGTGGCCGGCAAGGATAAAAATTATATCGGCTTTTTCCCAAGTGCCTTCCTGAGCTATGATTTGGGCAGCACCAACAACCAGCTTTTACTCAACTATTCCAGAAGGATCAACAGACCCCGCTCCTGGTTCCTTATTCCCTACCCGACTTCCCTGGCCAACCGCCAGAACCTGTTCCGCGGTAACGAAGACCTGAACCCGGAATATATCGACTCTTTCGAATTGGGTTACGCCATCCAGAAGCGTAAGATTACAATCAACCCTACCCTGTATTACCGTTCTACCAAGGACGAGACCAGGTTTGTGGTAATGAGTGAATCTCCGGGATCAAACGTACTTATTACAAAACCTTTTAATATCGGAAATGAATATCAGTATGGACTGGACCTGAACGCTACGGCAGATTTACTGCCCTGGTGGAAGATCATGGCCAGCGCCGACCTTTTCGGTTATCAGTCGGAAGGTGAATACTATGACGCCACCACGATGACCCAACCATTATCTTTTGACGGTTCAGGATTCTCCACAAGATTCAGGCTTACGAATACCTTTAAAGTAGACAAAACCCTGAATATGCAGCTCCAGGGCTTCTACAGAGGGGGTCAGGAAACCGCTTCCAATATTACCAAGCCCATGTACGTGCTTAACTTTGGTGCCAACAAAACGGTGCTGGACGGCAACGGTACCCTGGCCTTCAACATTCAGGACATCCTGGGAACCCGTGGCCGCGAGTACACCAGCTTCGGACCCGGCTTCGAAAAGGAATCGATGATGCGCTGGAACCCACGCACCTTCAATCTCTCCTTCACCTACCGCTTCAAGCAGGGCGAGAAAGTGGAACAGCCAAAACGCAAAAAGGACATCAACAACAACTCCTCGGGCGACGACGACATGCAGGTACCGATGTAACGTATTAAATAAAGTAACAGATCAGGACGAAAGTCCTGATTTTTTTTTGGTATTTGATAATTGTACTTGAGTTCTTTCCTTTGTAATTTACTCTGTATAGGAAAGAAATAAAGTATTAATCAAGTTCATAGGTTTGTTGTTAATGATACAAAGAAAGCAGTGAATAAGATAATTCGGGATTTTGCTATAAGCTCGCATTCTTGTAAAAAGAATATTAGCTTACGGAAAACCGTATTTCTGATATCCTATATTTTTATACTTTTAAAAAACAGCATACACCATTGACCGACTTATTAAACATCTCACGAAGGTTTAATTTCATGGCTCATTATTTTTAATATCTTTGGTTTTAATGCGTTTTTAGCTAAATGAACTTGGCGAAGCGTAAATTATAAGATATAAAATGAGCGATTTAAATTCACTGGTAAAAGAAATAGTAAAATTTAGGGATGAAAGAGATTGGGAGCAATTTCATAATTCTAAAGATTTGGCCATTGCACTTTCGGTGGAAGCCTCTGAGCTTCTCGAATTATTTCTGTGGAAAAAAAATGAGGACTTCAGTTTAGACAAGCTAAAAGATGAATTAGCAGATGTGTTGATGTACGCATTGTTATTAGCTGATAAAAATAATTTGGATATTAATCAGATTGTGTTGAATAAGCTGAAGAAAAATGCTGAAAAGTATCCTGTCGATAAAGCTAAAGGTAATGCAACCAAATACAACGAACTGTAGATCGTAATACACTGTCAATGAACTTTTCAATTCAGCAATATCCTTTTGATACTCAATTAGAATCTACAATACTTGAAAATCACCGTGAATTTCTCAATTGGCCACTTGTTTACTTTTTAGAAGAAGAAAAAAGTAAGGAAGCCTATGTTGGTGAAACGACTGACGTCCTCACCAGATTAAAGGCCCATTCTAAATCAGAAAAAAAACAGAATTTAAGTGCGGTCAATTTAATTCTGAGTGAAAGATTTAATAAATCAGCAACCCTGGATGTTGAATCCAATCTTATCAGATATATAGCAGCCGACGGAATCTATGCGCTTCAGAACGGGAACCTCGGCATATCAAATCATCAGTATTACCAGCAGAAAGAAGTGTATTGGGAACTGTTCAAAGATATTTGGGGGGAACTCAGAAGCATGGGGATTGCCAGACATTCCCTTGACAATATTGATAATTCTGATCTTTTTAAATATTCTCCATACAAATCACTTTCAAAAGAGCAGATTAACGGCCTGAAAACAATTTTGCTGTGTCTTTTAGATGACAGGGCGAAAGTCAGTTTAATTCAGGGCGGTGCAGGGACCGGTAAATCTATTCTTGCCATTTTCCTTTTCAAGCTTTTGAAAACAGATTTGAATGACTTCAATTATTCAGATTTTGATGAGGAGGATGAGGAGTTGTTTAAGCTTTTAGAAACTGTGAAAGCCAAATATGGAGATCTGAATATGGCCCTGGTCATCCCAATGGCATCATTCAGAAAAACCATATCCAATGTTTTCAAAAACATAAAAGGATTATCTCATAAAATGGTAATCGGACCTTCAGAAATAACCAAACAGAAATATGATCTGCTGATTGTTGATGAGGGACACCGTCTTAGAAGAAGGGTTAATCTCGGTTCTTATTTCGGGACTTTTGATAAAAACAGTGAGCTTTTAGGTTTAGATAAAATGACTTCCTCTGAATTGGATTGGATTCAAATGCAAAGTGAAAAATCCATTATATTTTACGACCGGTTTCAATCGATCAAACCATCTGATGCCAGTCCGGAGAGTTTCTACGCTTTAAAACAGTTGCCAAGTACCCGTAATGAAAAGTTAAGTACGCAGTTCAGAGTAAAAGGAGGTAATCATTATGTAAAGTTGGTTCATCGACTGTTTGAGAACGGAGACTTAACAGAACAGGATCAACAAAATACGGGATTTTATGATCTGAAATTGTTTGATGACCTGAATGAAATGGTTGAACATATTCATGTAAAGGAAAAGCAGAGTGGATTATCAAGGATGGTCGCAGGGTTTGCATGGGAATGGATCTCAAAAAATGATCGGTCAAAATTTGATATTGTAATTGATGATACTTCATTACAGTGGAACAGTATCGTAACAGACTGGGTAAATTCTCCGAACGCAATCAATGAAGTTGGTTGTATACATACTACACAGGGTTATGACCTGAATTACACGGGAGTTATTATTGGACCTGAACTGGATTATGATTTTACTACCAACGAATTAGTGGTCTATAAAGAAAATTATAAGGATAAAAACGGTAAAAACTCTATAAATGATCCGAAGGTCTTATTGGATTATGTCATTAATATTTACAAAACCATCCTTCTGAGAGGAATTGAAGGCACCTACATTTATGTGTGCAATCCGAATTTGAGGAAATACTTTGCACAGATGATTCCGTCATTTAAGAATTTTAAAGATGAGGTGAGGTCTTACACTATTGTTGATGTTCCTAATGAATTTACGGTTCCTTATTACGATCTGGAAATTGCAGCCGGACAGTTTTCCGATTTGCAGACGGTAGCAGAAGTCAAGTATATAGAATTGAAAAACATTACCAATCATTCTGACTATTTTGTGTGCAAAGTAGTAGGAGAGTCTATGAACAAAGTCATTCCGAATGGAAACCTATGTTTATTCAAAAAATATTCAGCCGGCAGTCGGAACGGGTTGATCACCTTGGTTGAAGGTGCTGATATCTTCGACACTGAAACAGGCGCAAACTACACCATAAAAGAATACTCAAGCAAAAAGACCATTGATGAGGAGGGATGGCATCATGAAGAGATTTCTTTGAAACCTTTATCTAAACAACATTTTGAAACGATTGTATTAAGAGATGAAGAGACGATGAACTTTAAGGTGATTGGTGTGTTTGAGAAAATAATATAAAACTAATAGCTATAAAAACGACTAATTCACGCAACGGTAAAGTTTGTTGTTGTCGCGGTTGGCGGTTAGGGAGGAAGTAGGTGGATGGGTAAGTGGTGTACTTTTTCGACAGTTTGTAAATATAGTTTTTTCGTTTGAAATT
>CAYXUO010000005.1:0-35144 GCA_964468335.1 uncultured Chryseobacterium sp.
GAAATCAGTGACAGGGAAAAAGCGTCCATAGAAACGGAGTCGACAGATTTTCCGGAATCCGATGCTGCTGAAACAGTCGGCAGCTCAGAACCTCAAGCTGAAGCTCCGCCGGTAACATCCGGCTGGAAACCGATGACTGTGCCTTCGCATACCCCGGATGCTTTACTTAAAACCGAAAGTAAAGAACTTAATGTGCAGCCCGAAAATTTATCGGAAATACATGAAAAATCGGTTGAAATTGCACAGGAAACTCCGGTTGCTGAACAACAGCCTTCAGAAATGCCTGCAAAGCCAGTTAAAAAGGAAAGTGTACAGCGTGATATTGATGATGACAGCAATGTGCCCCAGTTCATCAATACGTGGCAAAGCTGGCTCAAAATTGACCGAAAAGAGGATGCTCCGGCAGCTCCCTCCGAGCCGGAAGAGGATAGGAAGACAGTTATCATTGAGAAGTTTATAGAAACCGCACCGCGGATCTCGCAGCTGCGTGAGGAAGGCAGTTTTGTCATTAAAGAGAAGAAAAGCGATATTTCCCACCTGATGACGGAAACGTTAGCTAATATCTACGTAGAGCAGAAGCTGTATGCCAGAGCCATTCAGGCATTCCATATTCTTGCAGAAAAACATCCTCAAAAAGCAGACTACTTCAAGTCTAAAGTAAAGGAAGTACGTGATTTGCGAAATAATTTTCAGTAACTCAACCCAAATGAAAATGGACAACACAACATTAGTGATCGGGCTTATACTGTTAGGCCTGTTGGCAGGATATCTAAGCGGTCTGGTAGGTATTGGTGGCGGTATTGTCATGGTACCTGTACTGGTGCTTCTGTTTGGGTTTACCCAGCACAAAGCACAGGGCACTACACTTGCGCTGTTAATGGTGCCTGTAGGCTTTTTTGGGGTGATGAACTACTACAAAACAGGCAATGTTGATATAAAGACCGCGCTTTTACTGTGCTGCGGATTTGTACTCGGCAGTTATTTAGGCAGTAAAACTGCCATTACGCTGTCACAGGATATGATCAGAAAGGTTTTCGCCGTGCTGATGTTTGTTGTAGCGGTAAAGATGTTCTTTCAGAAATAATGAGGCAGAAATGGACGGTCCTCTTGGCAATGCTACTGTACTCTGCGGCATTCGCGTGTAAATGCAACCATCAGAATATTGAAAGTTCCTTTGAAACCGCCGATTTCGTGTTTATTGCCGATATTTACAGTGCAGCTAACGAATTTCCAGGTCTTCAGCCAAATAATCCAATTCTCCTTAGTAAAGCAAGGCTTGTAAAGAATTATAAATCAACATTAGATCTATCTTTTTTTCGTACCCAGGAGGTGACTTTACTTTCTTCCTCCTTTGATACATGTGATTACCCGTTCGTTGCGCAGGGAAAATACCTGATTTTCGGATTCCTCGATTCAGACAGCGAATTTGTGTATTCAAGCCATTGCCTGTCAACAAAAGCATTCTCAGAACTTTCGACGGCGGAGCTGACGACCTTAAGCAGACTCGCCACTGAATATAAAAATGCAATTCAGAACAGTACGCAGGTCGATGAAAATTTAGTTGAAATAGTGGACTGGAACTCCAACTATAAAATGAATACATTGCGGTTAGAGAATAAAGGGCTGATAACGGAGAGTAAGATCCTTAAATACAGTCTGATATTAATTACTGTGTTAGGTTTAATTGCATTGTTTATTACAATGCGGAAAAAACGATAGCAGTTAAACTTATTCCAGGTGTTTACGCTCTACAGCTTCCACATCAATTATTTTTGAGTTTCGGTCGGCTCTGAAATTTCTGAATTTATTCCATAATTTTTTGCCTAAAACGAATACGGTGATCACCAGGATTATGGCTGCTATGGCCGCAAGAATTGGTGCGGCTAAAGCCAATATTGACATGATGCCTGCGCCCGCGGTTTCAGTTGTTGCCACTACAGAATTGCCCAAACCACCCGTGGTGGCTGTAGACGCGGCGCGTGTACCGGCGAATCCCGAACTAATGACTGCAGCCGTGCCACCACCGGCAATCAGCGCCAGTGCCCATTGCGGGAATGTTCCCAAATCTGCAAACTGGCTTGCAAAGAGTACTGAACCCGCCAGCGTTGCCAGCGGAACAGATAATGTGTCCAGTAAATGATCCACGATAGGAATATAGTAAGCCAGGATTTCAAAGGTCATTGCGATCCCAGTGGTGATTAATGTGGGAAGTCCTGCCAGCCACTCAAAAGAATCACTCATTGGGATCCAGCCCATATAGGAAGCCAGACTTACAGTAAACATAGGAAGGAAAACCCGGAAGCCTGAAGCCGCGGCCAGGCCAATACCGATGAAAGCGCTCAGGACGTACGGTAGGTATGGGATATTGTCAAGCATTTCGCAATTTGTTTGTGGTTTAGAAATCAAATTTACGAAAAGGAAATTCACATGGCTGTTATTTATTTTTTTGATTGCAAAGCATGAGAAAAGCCTCCTTTACTTCGTCATAATTTTTAGGCATTGTGGATGAAACCCAAAACAGCATGGAGATGCCTGAAGTTCCGAAAGCTTCCGTAAAAGTACTTTTATTCAGCCTGTAAGCTTCCCGTAAAAGTCTTTTAATCCGGTTGCGGTGAACCGCTTTCTTAAAATTTCTTTTTGATACCGAAACGCCAATTTTAGCATTTGAAAGTTCACCTTTGGAATAGGTTACTATACGCAGATTGCCCACAGTCTTCCATTTACCTTTGTCAAAAAGCAAATCCAGTTCCCTCTTCGATTTCAGTTTTTCGGCCCGTGGGTAGCGGTTGTCTGCAGTTGCTGGATCAGTCATTTTTTAACAGGTGGTTTACTACTTCCGCAGCGGCATAGAGACCGAACATTGCGGGAATATAACTTATGGTGCCGTAAAAGGATTTTTTGTAGTTGGTCCCGTCGGTCAGTTTCAGGCTGTTTTCCTGCTGAATCTCGTTGGAGAAAACACATCGGATGCCCTTATTTATGCTCTCCTTCTTCAGGCGTTTGCGCACCTGTTTGGCCAGATAGCAGTTATAGGTCTTACTGATGTCGCGCACCATCACTTTACTGGGATCTGTTTTTCCACCAGCTCCCATACAGCTAACGACTTTAATCTTTTTTCTTTTGGCCGCCTTAATAAGTGTGATCTTAGGCGTTACACTGTCTATGCAATCCAGTACATAATCGAACTTTTCAGCGCCCAGAATCTCAACCATATCTTCAGGTTCCAGAAACCGGCTGATCTGAGTAAGCTTGAGATTCGGGTTAATGTCCATCAGACGTGCATGCACCAGTTCGGCTTTGGAAAGACCTACAGTGCTGTGTAGTGCCGGCAACTGGCGGTTTATATTGGTGATGTCCACAGTGTCACCGTCCACAATGGTCATGGTCCCGATACCGGCGCGCGCGAGGAATTCAGCGGCAAAGGATCCTACACCACCCAGTCCAATGACGAGTACATTGGATTTCATCAGTTTATTGGCTCCTTTTTCTTTAATCAGCAGTTCTGTACGTTCCAGCCAGTTTTTTTCCATAGATTTTATCGGGGCATAACAGCCTTCAGGTTATTTTCAATTTGATTTATCAGCGCAATTTCGCTTATGCCTTTAAGCATGCTGGCTTTTCGGTACAGGTCGTGAAGGATGCCTTCTTCAGTATCCGATTCAAGAAAGATCCTTTCCAGCGGGTAATCCTGCAGAACGCGCTGCAAATTTACATTTTGTAGCAGTGACTTTCCAAAACTCAGGTAGAAATCATGTCGCCTAAGTTCATCAGCAACAGACTGCTTTTTGTTGAAACCATGAATAATCATCGGTACACTGGCTTTTTTCTTGAAAACGGGCAGTTGGGAAAATCGTCGCACACAGTGTATAATCAACGGTTTTCGGAGTTCGTTTGCGAGCTGGATATGCCGGTCCAATACCTCTGCCTGAAAACTGTCATCCGGGTACCGTCCGTCCAGGCCACATTCGCCGATCGCTGCGCACAGTGGATGCTCACCTACACCGGCAAGCCATTTCCATTGGTCCTGAAGGTCTTTTGTAAAGTACTGCGGATGAAACCCTGCCGAGAAAAGACCATCTCCGGGTACCTCAGGGAACTCCAGATTGTAAATACCGTTATTTTGGCTTCTGTTATGATGATGAAAATCAAAATAATCCATCGTCAAAAATATAATACTTTGTTTAAACGCTTGTTTATTTGTTAAAAATATGTTAATTTTACTCAAAATCACATGATGGGAAAGAAATTTACAGATAAGCAGATCCACATTCTGAATATCGCTGAGGAACTGATTGCGGAGAAGGGATTTGAAGGTACATCAGTGCGTGATATTTCAGCTAAGGCCAACATCAATGTGGCCATGATTTCTTACTACTTTGGCTCCAAAGACAAAATGATGTACCACCTTTATCATTACAGGGTTCAGCGTACACGGGAGCATTTTGCAGAATTTTCAGAGATTATCAAAGACGGTAAACCCGAAATGCAGATGCGGGAAATAATCAAATACATCGTAGGTCAGCTGTTTAAATATGGCCAGTTCCATGGGTTTGTGTCTCAGGAACTTCGCAGAAACGAACACTTAAAGCAGGAACTGCTCGCATTTTATCAGTTTTGTGTAAAGAAGATTGACGAGGTACTTAAAAAGGGGATCGCGTCCGGCGTGTTCACATTCGCTCCCAAACCAGAAGACATTCTGTCTATCATTCTTGGTACAACGCTTTTTTCCATCAGGAACAGGAATTTTATGGAGAATTATGTCCGTCACAGTGATGAGCAGAGTTACATAAAAGAGGCCGAAAAAAAAGTAAAGGCCAACATGATGCTCACGGTTTTTGCGCTTTTAGGGTTTGTTCAGGATTAATTCACGTTAAATATTCATAAAACCAAAAGTATTGGTAAAAATATTATATTTTTGCAGGCTGACAGGCTTACAGTCTAAAATTCGTAAGCTGCACGACAAGATTCTATGAAAAAAATTGTTTTAATCCTTCTTACCGCAATATTGGTTACCGCCTGTAATACCGTTCATGACCAGGCACTTAAGAGTGCAGACAAGGACTTCATCCTTAAGGTTGCAAACGAACATTTTGCCAATAAGAAGTGGGCCAAATCTTTGGCTTTATATGAGAGGCTTTCTAATCTGGTTGCAGGTACAGACGATGCTCCCAATGTGGTTTTCAACTCGGCGTATGCGAACTACTACGATAAAAACTATAAACTTGCCGGTCACCAGTTTAAGAATTTCGCGGTAACATTTCCCCAGGACCCAAGAAAGGAAGAGGCGGATTATATGTCGGCACTTTGTTATTATGAAGGCTCAATGGACTATAACCTGGACCAAACCAGCACCGAACTGGCCATCAACGAACTTCAGAATTTCATCAATGAATATCCAAACTCAGAACGCTCGCGTAACATCAGCCAGCTTACTGATGAGTTAAGCTATAAGCTGGAATACAAAGCCTACGAAAATGCCCGCCAGTATTACAAAATGGGCGAGTATAAAGCTGCCGATGTTGCTTTTGAAAATGTATTGGGCGACTTCCCCTCCACAAAATTAAGACCTTCTATTTACGACTATATCCTTAAGTCCAGATATGAACTTGCAGTAAACTCCGTGTTCAGCCTGAAACAGGAACGTATTGAACGCGCGGTGGCTTTTGCAAAACTTGTTGAAAAAGAGATGCCGGGGACCGAATATTCGAAAACCGCCGAATCCCTTCGTGCGAAATTGGCCAAAGAGCAGGAAAATTTTAACCGTCAGCAGAAGGAAATAGAATCCCAGAAAGCCACATTATTGGCAAGACAGCAGCGCGAAACGGAACGTGCCGCTTCTGATGCAGAAAAGCAAACCAAGCAGGCTTTAAGAGACAGTGCGGTGCTGAATACGCCACCTCCGGCGGTTACTTTACCACTTGAAAAATAATCACTATATTTGCACCCTTAATTATAAATAACTCTCTCAAAATGAGCGCAAAAGATACAAGAGCAGAACTGAACACCATAACTTACGACAGGGACAAGATTGAACAGAATGTTGGTTCTATATATGAAGCCATCGTAATCATGGGAAAACGTGCGGAGCAGATCAATGCTGAGATCCGGACCGAACTTCACGGAAAACTGGACGAGTTTGCTGTACACAATGCCACACTGGAAGAGGTTTTTGAAAACAGAGAGCAGATCGAGATTTCCAAGCATTACGAAAAACTTCCGAAACCAACTTCTATTGCTATAAAAGAGTGGTTGGACGAAGAAATATATTATAGAAAAACTGAAGACAGGTCTTAAGCCCTGTACTTTACAAAATATACAATTTCACAGCGGTTTTTCCGCTGTGATTTTTTTATTGCCATTGGCGAAAAATGGGTAATTTAGTGCTCAAAGTTTATTAATGATTTTGCAGGATAAAAAAATACTGATAGCAGTTACTGGGGGTATTGCCGCCTATAAGATTAACCTTTTGGTACGCCTCCTTGTGAAGGAAGGTGCAGAAGTGCAGGTAATCATGACACCGGCGGCTTCCAATTTTGTTTCAGCGCTTACGCTGTCTACACTCTCCAAAAAGCCTGTATATTCTGATTTCTATTCCGAAAACGGTACCTGGAACAGCCATGTAGACCTGGCACTGTGGGCCGATCTGATGATAATCGCTCCCTGCACCGCCAATACGCTGGCCAAGATGATGCACGGGCAGTGTGATAACCTTGTTATTGCAACTTACCTTTCAGCAAAATGTCCTGTATTCATCGCACCGGCAATGGATTTGGACATGTACGCCCACGCATCTACAAGACAGAACCTCGAAATGGCGGCGGACTTCGGTCATTTCATCATTCCTGCCGAAGATGGTGAACTTGCCAGCGGCCTGGTAGGAGAAGGCAGAATGGCAGAACCTGAAACCATCCTGCAGTCTGTCTCCGGTTACCTCAATATGTACAGTGATTCACAAACTCTTCAGGGTAAAACAATTCTTATAACGGCAGGCCCTACCTATGAAGCCATTGATCCGGTACGCTTTATTGGCAACCACTCTTCAGGGAAAATGGGATTCGCAATCGCAGAAGCCGCCGCAGCACGCGGTGCACACGTTATCCTTATTTCCGGGCCCACGGCTTTGCAGGTTCAACATGAGCGTATCCAACTCGTGAGGGTAACGTCAGCACGCGAGATGTATGATCAGGTATTTAAATTCTACGATAATGTTGATATTGCCATTGCAAGTGCCGCTGTAGCAGATTATGCGCCGGCAAATGTTGAAGCTCAGAAAATAAAAAAATCAGATTCACACCTTACCATTGAACTGGTAAAGAACCCTGATATCCTGGCTGAAATGGGAATGCGGAAAGGCCATCAGCTTCTTGTAGGTTTTGCGCTGGAAACTGAAAACGAAGAGGAAAATGCCAAAGGAAAACTGCAGCGGAAAAATTTGGATATGATTGTACTGAACTCTTTGAGTGACGAAGGTGCAGGCTTTGGCAAGGATACCAACCGCGTAAAATTTATTACGCATGAAGGTATAACAGAATTTGGTTTAAAATCCAAGCAGGCAGTCGCTGCAGACATTTTGGAATTCGTGCAGAAAAGAACATTAAAATAATTTGAGTATTTTTCCGTTCTCAAACTCAATACTTACAATGAAAAATTTATTTTCCATATTCATCATCCTTTTCTTTTCCGGTACTGTTTTTTCACAGGAAATCATGGCCAATGTTACCGTTAATGCTCAGCAGCTTTCTGGCAGTAATCAACAGGTTTACAGGACTCTGGAGAAGAATATACGGGATTTCATCAACAAAACCAGCTGGACAGGCAAAAGACTCGAGAACTTTGAGAAAGTGAAATCCAACTTTGCTTTTATTATAACAGGACGCGACGGCAACCGTTTCAACGGAACCCTGGTGGTTCAGGCTGTAAGGCCAGTGTTTAACTCTACGTACGAGTCTCCGCTAATGAATATCAATGATACAAAGATTGATTTTGAATATGTTGAAAATGAAAACCTGATCTTCAATGAGCGTCAGTTTTCGGGCAAGAATCTTACAGACATCGTCAGTTTCTATGTTTATCTGATCTTAGGCTATGATGCAGACAGTTTTCAGTCTATGGGAGGCCAACCGCATTTTACCAAGGCGCAGCAGATTTCACGGAATGCCATGAACAAGGGCTATGAGGGCTGGTCGCTTGTAGAAGGTCCCCGTACCAGAGGCGCACTGATTGATGGGATTATAGCTCCTTCATACAATCCGGTGCGAACAGTATTTTACAACTACCACCGTTCGGGTCTTGATAATATGTACAATCAGGACCAGTCCAGTCCAAAGAAAGTAATCGCAGATGCTCTTATGGCGCTGAAGCAGTTTGAAAATTCCTTCCAGCAGAATTATGCCATCAATTTGTTCTTAGATACGAAAGCAGCCGAGATATACAGCGTCTTTGATTCGAAAAACAACGGAGCGGTAAATATGAATGACCTGAAACAGCTTATGATAACGCTTTCGCCTAAGAATACCGAAGCACGGTGGAATAACTGGAAATAACTTGCGGCATCAACTATTAACCAATATTTTTGTAGGGCTTTAGGTATTCTTAAAGCCCATTTTTATTATGCTGAACCGAATTTTTATAAAGAATTTCGCACTTATTGATTCCCTGGAACTCCAACTGAACAAAGGTCTGCAGGTGATTACCGGTGAAACCGGAGCCGGTAAATCCATTATCCTGGGTGCCTTGCGCCTGATCATGGGCGAGCGCGCCGATGTGAAAGCCATTCAGGATTCAGCCAGCAAAAGTATTGTGGAAGCCGAATTTCTGATGGATGATTCCTACAAACCGTTTTTCCGGAATCATGATCTCGATTTTGAAACATATACTCTCGTAAGAAGAGAATTGCTGCCCAGCGGTAAGTCGCGCGCTTTCATTAATGATGTACCTGTAACCCTTGAGGTTTTAAAATCACTCTCCGGAAAACTCATAGACATCCACTCGCAGTTTGAGACTTCAGATCTTTTTAATGAAAATTATCAGTTCGGCATTGTGGACGGGCTTTCTCAAAACAGATCCCTTATTTTGGAGTACAGAGCTGTATTCGAAGCATATGGCCAGTTTAAATCGAAACTGCAGGGTTATAAGTTGAAGCTCAGTGAAGGGAATAAGGAAGCAGATTATAAGCAGTTTCTCCTTAATGAACTCAACGAATCCAGCCTGGACGAAGTGGACTGGGAAGATTTGCTGAACCAGCATAAGAAGCAGGAAAATGCCGGAGCAATTACTGAAAACCTGAATGATATTTTTGTAAAACTTGATGCCGAACAGATAGGCTTACTTGATACGTTAAACGATGTAAAGACCAAGTTAGGCCGGATAGCCGACCTTTCTCATGAATTTTCACTGCTGAATATGCGGCTGTCTGAAAATATTGTGGAGTTCAAAGACATTGTATTCGACCTTCAGAATGAAGCCGAGAAGATTGGGACCGATCCACAAGTGCTGGAAAGTCTTAATGAAAAAGTAAACCGCATCAATTCACTTTTCCTGAAACATCAGGTGGTTACTGTGGCTGAACTCATTGAGGTACGTGATGCACTTGCCGGCGAACAGTCCGGTATGGACGATCTTCAGCATCTTATCCTGGATGCAGAAGCCGAAATAGCAGAGCAGGAGAAAAAACTGTCCCGGATGGCCAAATTGCTGGAAACCAACCGTAAGAAAGCTGTTCCTGTGTTTAAGGAAAAGATGGAGAACCTGCTTAAAACATTGGGACTGGAGAAAGCGAAAATTGAGGTGGAACTTACACCTCGCGCAGATTTCGGTCCCTATGGTAAGGAGAATATTAAACTGCTTTTTCAGGCCAATACCGGATTCCCGCTTAAGCCAATAGAAACGGCAATCTCCGGGGGTGAACGCTCCCGCGTCATGCTGTCTGTGAAAAAACTGATGGCTGAAACTTCTGAATTGCCCACGCTTATACTGGATGAACTGGATACGGGTGTTTCCGGCAAGGTTGCCGAAGAAATGGGTAACGTGATGCGTGAGATGTCTAAGAACATGCAGCTCATCGTGATTACGCACCTGGCACAGGTAGCGGCCAAGGGGGATGATCATTTTAAGGTGCAGAAGGTGGAGGTTTCCGGACGTACCCAGAGTACCATCCGCCCTCTTGATCCCGAAGAAAAACTGCAGGAAATCGCGCAGCTTCTGTCCGGTGCTAAAGTGACGCAGGCTGCAATTGAGCAGGCCAGGCTACTTATGAACTAATATTCAACAAAAATTATGGATATGTATTTTAGACTACTCTCGCTGGAATTAAAGCATTTCCTCCGTAATCCACAGTTTGGTGTAAACCTGATCATGAAATTGCTCGTGGCTTTTTCTTATTTCTGGATAGGGGCTGTATTTGTGGGGATGGCATTTGGGCTTTATTTTGTGGCAAAGGAAGAAATGCAGCAGGATCCAATCCGTGTTTTCAGCAAATACTTCCTGTATTACGATGTTCTCGATTTGGTTATCCGCTACTTTATGCAGCAGATGCCTACGCAGAATATCAAACCTTTCCTGGGCCAGAATATCAAGAAAAAGCAACTGGTTAATTATTCCATTCTCAGGATATTCCTCCATTTCTTCAATTGGGGCTACCTGCTTTTTATGATTCCTTTCTGTGCGCTGCTGATATTCCATGGAGGTTATTCTGTTCTGGGAGTGCTGATGTTCCTTGTGGGTATAATGTTCGTATTCTACTTCAATAACTTCCTGAATATTCTCCTGAATAAGAAGAACTCGGTTTTATTCTCGGTGGCAGCTGTCGTAATAACTCTTGGTGCTCTGGATTACTATGGATACATTCCTTTTCTGTCCTATTCTGAATCGTTTTTCTATTCTTTTTATGATACTCCGGGAGCTTTCCTCATCACAGGAGTGCTTGCTGCAACCGTTGCCTATCTGTGCTATATAAGTATCCTTGGTAATTTTTATCTGGATAAAGGTCTTGAACTTGAAAAGGCCGAAGGTAAAACTGAAAATATTGAATTCCTGCAGCGCTTTGGCACCATAGGCACATTTATAAATAACGACATCCGATTGCTGAAGCGCAGTAAGGCTGCTAAGGTTACGCTGTATATGAGCATTGCCTTTCTTTTTTACGGGCTGCTTTTCTTCAACAGTGCGTACCAGACCGACTTTATGAAGCTTTTTGCCGCCATCTTTGTTACCGGTGGATTTATGATGATGTTCGGACAGCGTGTGCCCGCCTGGGATTCTTCTTACTATCCGCTTATGATGACCCAGCAGGTACCTTATAAAAAGTTTCTGATGGCTAAATGGTCTCTCATTATCCTGAGCATTTTAATAGGTATGGTTCTATCCACGGCCTACCTGTATTTCGGGTGGGAAATCTACCTTACGGTTCTGGGTGCCGGGCTTTATAATTTGGGGGTCAACTCCTACCTTACCTTACTGGCCGGTGCCTACAACAAACAGGCAATTGATCTGAATTCTACAGCAAAAAGTTTTGGTGGCGGGAAAAACAGTTTCAATATGAAAGTACTTCTGATTGCAATCCCACAAATGGTTCTGCCAATGGCAGTCTTCGCGATCGTAAAATACTTTTTCGGTATGTACGCTGCCGTTGCAGCGCTTGGTCTGCTGGGTGCAGTAGGTTTCATGCTCCGAAACTATATTTTTGATTTTATTGTTAAGGTGTACAAAACACAAAAATATTCCACTCTTCAGGCATTTAAAAAAGAAAACTAATTACTATGATTACAGTTCAAAACATTTCAAAGGTATACGGTAAGACTGAGGTCTTAAATATTCCCTTTCTGGAGATTCCTAAAGGGGAAAGTTTCGGACTCGTAGGCAACAACGGTGCGGGCAAAACAACTCTGTTTTCACTGTTACTTGATCTTATTGAAGCCACTACGGGCCAGATACAGATTGCAGGCGAGAATGTAGCTGAAAGTGAGAACTGGAAGGGTCTTACATCTGCTTTTATAGATGAATCATTCCTGATTGGTTACCTTACTCCGGAGGAATACTTTTACTTTCTGGGCGAACTTCGCGGTCAGAACCGAACTTCTGTAGATCAGTTTCTGCAGCAGTTTACGGATTTTTTCAATGGTGAGATCCTGAACGGTAAGAAATATGTGCGCGACCTTTCCAAAGGAAACCAAAAGAAGGTAGGAATTGTAGGAGCGCTAATCGGAACTCCTGAAATTATTATTTTGGACGAACCCTTTGCCAATCTGGATCCGAGTACGCAGTTTAAGCTGAAGAAACTGATCCGTGACTGGTCCCAGAACCATCAGGTCACTTTCCTGATCTCAAGCCACGACCTTGCTCACACTACGGAGGTAAGTAACCGAATTGTGGTACTTAACCGCGGTCTTATTGTAAAGGATATAGCTACGAGTCCGGAAACACTTCGTGAGCTGGAAGCATTTTTTGCTGGTGGTGCGGAGCATTAGCAGCCACTGAAATGGTTAGGTTTTCCTGTCATTTAGCGCAGATAGTTCCAAAGGAATTTTTTCTGCGAGTCAAATGCCAGTTCTTCCAGGTCAATCCTGGTTTTTTCAATCCAAACCGTTTCGGATATTTCTGAAAGCTCAAGTTCAACATCAAATTTTTCGTCTACCTCGTATTCGTAAAACAAATCCAGCGTATTGTAACTTATGTCTTTGTATCTGTAAATGTTGGGAAGGGACGCCAGGTACTTAAGTTGGCTGATATCAATCAAAAGCCCTAATTCCTCGTAGAGTTCCCTGCAACATGTATCTTCCGCCGATTCACGGGGATCAACAAATCCGCCCGCCATATCAAGTTTACCTTTTTGCGGATCCTGGTTCCTGCGGGTAAAGAAAATATCATTCCTGTGCCGGATAAGTACTGCTACTGCAGATGCGACGTTGTGGTACAGGACAAACCCACAGCCACAGGACCATTTTTTCTCTTCGTCCCATTGCAGACTTTCTGTACCGCAACTTGGGCAGTAAGTCAGATCAGAGTTCATGTGATATTCCTTGGATGGTAATTCAAAATCACGTCCCGGAGTTCCTCTGTCTTGAGGTGAGTATAGATTTCAGTCGTTGTAATGCTGGAGTGGCCCAGCATTTCCTGGATATAGCGGAGGTCTGCACCGTTTTGGAGCAGATGTGTTGCAAAGGAGTGGCGGAAGGTGTGTGGAGATATACGTTTACTGATACCGGCCTTCTCTGTAAGTTCCTTAATGATAATAAACACAATTACCCTGGACATTGCGGAGCCACGGCTGTTCAGGAAAAGGATGTCTTCAAACTTCTTATTGATCTTATACTGGGAGCGCACATTTTTGATATAGTCACGGATAAGCCTTGTAGTATAGTCCGCCAGCGGTACAAACCTGGATTTGTCGCCTTTGCCGTCCACTTTAAGATAGTTTTCCTTATAGTTGATATTTGAGATCTTGATATCGATAAGTTCTGACACCCGCAGGCCGCAGCCATACAGAACTTCAATCATGCACTGGTTCCGTTTGCCCAAATCGGTGGATACATCTATAGCAGTAATAATGCGTTCAATATCGTCAAAGGAAAGTGTATCCGGCAGATAAAGCCCGAGCTTTGGACCCTCAAGCAGTATTGCGGGGTTATCGGTACGGACTTCATCTTCAACAAGATATTTAAAGAATGCCTTTATAGATGAAACCCATCTGGCCTGCGAACGTTCGCTGAATTTCTGTTTGGATAGCTGGTACAGATATTCCTGTAGCTGCGGAAAAGAGATTTCTCCTGGGCCGGTATTTTGAAGTTCGCTTTCAGCATAACTCTGCAACTTTCTTATGTCGCGTAGGTAGGCATCCAGCGTATTGTCTGAAAAGTTACGCTCAAATTTGAGGAAATTTTCAAAATCTTTGATTTTTTCTGTCCAGCTCATGTGTTTTGGTGTGTTTTATTAATTAATTCCGAGTTCTTCTTCGGCAATTTGCAGAATGTCAATCCCATGGTTCCGAAGAAATGAAATCCCTTCACCGTCCGAATATTCACTCACATATACCAGCCGGGTAATCCCAGCCTGCAGCACAAGTTTACTGCATTCCTTGCAGGGCGAAAGGGTTAAATATAAAGTGGCCCCCTTTGCCGAATTGGTAGAAGCTGCCAGTTTAAGGATGGCATTTGCCTCCGCGTGCAGCACATACCAGTGGGTTTGACCTTCCGAATCTTCACAAGCATTCTCAAAGCCCGAGGGTGTACCGTTATAGCCGTCGGAAATGATCATCCTGTCCTTTACGATTAGGGCACCCACCTGTTTCCGGTGGCAGTAGGACAGCCTGGCCCATTCCCTGGCCATTCGCAGGTATGCAATATCAAATTTGTTAAGTGTCACAGCAGTTCACCTTAAATGCTCCGGCTCCGGAATGTTAAAAATTAGGCTTTCTCTTTTCCAGAAAAGCTGTTACACCCTCTTTTTTATCTTCCTTTTCAAACAGGAGTCCAAAGGACTTAATTTCCTCCTCATATCCACGCTCAGTATCCGACAGATTAACTGCTTTAATCGCTTCTGCAATTGCCATTGGTGAATTTGCAGCTATAGCAGCCGCGAGTTCCTTAGCCTTGGGAAGCAGGTCTTCAGCTGCGAAAACGTCGTTAACCAGGCCAATCTCTTTGGCGCGGGCAGCACTTACCATTTTCGCGGAGAAAATCATTTCATTTGCCAGTCCTTTACCCACAAGTTTGGGAAGACGCTGGGTTCCGCCGTAACCGGGGATGAGACCCAGGGTTACTTCCGGAAGGCCAAGTCTGGCATTTTCAGATGCATAACGGATGTGGCAGGCCAGGGCAAGTTCCAAACCGCCACCCAATGCAAAACCGTTCACGGCTGCTATTACTGGTTTACTCATATTTTCCACCTTGTTAAAAAGTGTACGCTGCCCGTTGCGTGCCAGTTCCTCGGCTTTCTCAGTGCCAAAATCGCTGAATTCCTTAATGTCGGCACCGGCCACGAAAGATTTCTCGCCGCTGCCGGTTATTATAATCACGCGGCAGGAAGAGTCGGATTCCAGTTGGTCCAAAGCGTCTCCAAGTTCAGCAATTGTTGCAGCATTCAGTGCATTCAGTGCCTGTGGCCTTGAAATCGTAATTAAAGTCGATTTTCCTTCCGCAGAAACAGCTATATTTTCGTAATTCATAATCATTTATCGTTATAATAGACAATGGATTGCAAATTACGAATTATTTATAGAATACTGGTGCGCTGTTGTGACCTTTATTGTGCAAAACCTTCTTTTCCGTGCGTAAACATGGCTGCATCTATCTCTACCTGTAATCCGGCTGCGATGCGCATACCCAAATCAATATTAGCACGGAAAAAATGACAAAGCTGCCTGTTAATGACTTCTATACGTCGTGGTCCGGAAATCTGTTTCATGCTGTTCACAATATTCTGTACGAGAGAATTTCTTTGCGCATCACTTAGTGCTTTGGTATAAAACAGTCCTGGTTGTGTATAGTGATCGTCTTCGTTTTCGCTTCGGCCATAATCTGCAACTTCATTGGAAGTCATATCAACCGCGGACACTACTGCATTTCTGGGCTGATCTGTTTTGCTAAATGGACAGCGGTTTACATCCAGCTGCGAAGCATTCAGGCCTGCTCTGTAGCGGTGCGCATCGGCGTATATAAACAGGCGGGACTGCAAAAGGCGGTCTGGCGACAATCCGATCCCGCTGATCAAATTGCCGGGTGTGAAAACTGCCTGCTCCACATGGCTGAAGTAATTAGCGGGTATTTCGTTCAGTTCCAATATCCCAACTTCGTGAAGTGGAAAATCATCATGAAACCATACTTTGGTTACATCAAACGGATTCCAGCGAAAGGATTTCGCCTGTACTTCGGTCATTACCTGGATATACATTTTCCATTTGGGAAAGTGTCCTTCCTCTATTGCATTATGTAGGTCCTGTTGTGCGAAATCGGCGCTTTGTGCAGCAATTTGGTCAGCTTCTGTAGTTGAAAAGTTCCGGCTTCCCTGTAGGGTGCGGAAGTGAAACTTTACCCATACCCTTTGGCCACCGCTGTTTACCATGGAGAAGGTATGGCCTCCATACCCGTGCAGGTGCCGGTAACCCTTAGGAGTTCCGCGGTCAGACATCAGCATCAGCAGGTAATGCAGGCTTTCAGGGTTCAGACTCCAGAAATCCCAGACAGCGGTAATATTTTTAAGGTTCGTAATGGCATCTCTATTCTGCGCAGCCATATAGGCCGGGAATTTTGCAGGATCCTTAATTGCAAATACCGGTGCGTTGCTGCCGGCGATGTCCCAAATCCCTTCCTCTGTATAGAATTTCAGAGCGAAGCCACGCATATCCCGAAATGAGTCCGAACTTCCTTTTTCGCTACCCATCCCTGAAAATCTTACGAACATGCTGCAACTGTTGCCCGGTTTTGAAAAGATTTTCGCCCGGGTAAAGGTCGAAATATCGTGCGTGACAGTAAACGTTCCATACAGACCTGAACCTTTTGCACCTATAGTACGCGCGGGGATGCCCTGTCTTACAGTATGTGCAACATTTTCACGGAGAATATAATCCTGCAGTAGGGCAGCATTCCCGCTTTCCGAACTGTCCTGTGGTGGGAGTTGTGCTGATGGTGTGCCGGTTTCGGGATTTTTTTTCTGGGAGTCCATATTGAATGTTTTGAATTACAAATTTAATGAATTACAGTTTGAAGCACCGAGGCTCAGCACCTTGATGTTGGGAAAAACAATGTATATTTGTCAAGGTAAAAGTCTTAAAATGAACATTCAGCAATTAGAATATTTAATCGCAGTAGATAAATATAAACATTTTGGAAAGGCCGCACAGGCATGCTTTATTACGCAGCCCACACTAAGTGCCATGATTCAGAAGTTTGAAGATGAACTGGATGTGAAAATCTTTGACCGTACCAGCCATCCAATCCGAACCACCGACGTGGGAGTACAGATGGTGGCCCATGCCAAAACCATCATTGATTCCGTAAACGAACTGCGTAACAAGGCAGACTTACTGAACAATGTGCTGGGCGGAAAGATTAACCTGGGGATTATACCCACGGTCTCAACATATATACTCCCGCTGGAAATATTTTCCTTTCTGAAAGAAAACCCAAAAGTAGAAATGGCCGTTAAGGAAATGACTACCGACAATATCATAAAGGGTCTGAAATCGGGCGAACTGGATGCAGGTATTATTGCCACACCTTACGACGGAGCCAACGAATTTTATCAGGAGTTTCTGTTTAATGAAGAACTGATGCTCTATGCTTCAGACATGCCGGAAAAAAGTGACAGTTTTGTAGTGCCCGAAGAAATAGATGTGGAAAAAGTCTGGCTTCTGGAAGAAGGCAATTGCCTCCGTACTCAGTTTGAGAATATCTGTCACCTGAAAGAAAATGCACTGAAACCTAAGAACCTCGATTTCAAGGCTTCCAATATCAGTACACTGATACAGATGGTTGATAAGGTAGGCGGAATCTCCATTTTGCCGGAGCTGGCCGTGCTGCAGCTTACCGGTGAGCAGAAAAGTAAAGTGTCGCGGTTCCGCAAGCCTTTTCCGTACCGTGAGATAAGCATCATCTATTATAAACCTACCTATAAGCAGAAAATCATTGACGAACTTCTGGCTACTATTCGGGACTCTGTACAGTCGAAGCTGAATTACAGCAAGTCGCCGGCGGATTATGTGAGTGTGAAACCTCAATAGCGGCGTTGGCCATTTTTGGGCAAATAACTTTTTGCTCTCAGAAATAGTCGTAAATTTGCAGCACTTTACGGGAGGATAAATTTGACTGATTGCTACCTCAGAAAAAAATGCTAAAACAGAATTACTCCTTTTTTCTGTGTGTTTTCTTTCAGATTACCTCTATTATTAATTTCTATAAACACACAAAATATGTCTTATTTATTCACGTCAGAATCTGTATCCGAAGGTCATCCAGATAAGATCGCCGATCAGATTTCAGATGCACTGATTGACAATTTCCTCGCCTATGACAGACAGTCCAAAGTTGCCTGCGAAACCCTTGTAACTACAGGACAGGTAGTATTGGCCGGAGAGGTGAAGTCCGAGGCCTACCTGGATGTTCAAACCATAGCCCGCGAAGTCATTAACGGTATTGGATATACCAAAGGCGAATATATGTTCAACGGGGATTCATGCGGTGTAATCTCTGCCATTCATGAACAGTCACCGGATATCAATCAGGGTGTAGACAGGACTACGGATCAAGCTGATTTCGAGACCCGTGCTAATCTGCAGGGCGCCGGCGACCAGGGAATGATGTTTGGATATGCCACTAACGAGACCGAAAACTATATGCCGCTTGCACTGGATCTGGCACATTCCATACTGAAGGAACTGTCAATCATGCGTCAGCAAGGTACGGAGGTTTCCTACCTGAGGCCCGATGCCAAGTCCCAGGTAACAATTGAGTATTCCGACGACCATAAGCCTGTACGGATAGACAGCATCGTAATTTCAACCCAGCACGACGAGTTTGGAAGTGATGAAGAGATGCTGGCTAAAATCCGCAAGGATATGATTGAGCTGCTGTTGCCGAAGGTTCGGTCCAAGCAAAAGCGCGAGATACAGGAACTGTTTAATGACCAGATCAAATATCACATTAATCCGACCGGCAAGTTTGTCATCGGCGGTCCTCATGGAGACACAGGATTAACCGGGCGTAAAATCATCGTGGATACTTACGGCGGGAAAGGCGCGCACGGAGGCGGGGCTTTCAGTGGTAAAGACCCTTCTAAGGTAGACCGCAGCGCTGCTTACGCAACACGTCACATTGCCAAGAACCTGGTGGCTGCCGGTGTTGCAGACGAGGTTCTGGTGCAGGTGTCGTATGCAATTGGGGTAGCACAGCCTTGCGGTTTGTATATCAATACCTATGGTACGTCCAAGGTAAATATGACGGATGGTGAAATTTCAGAACGTGTGCAGAAACTTTTTGATCTTCGCCCTTATGCCATAGAGCATAATCTGAAACTGAGAAATCCTATCTATCAGGAAACAGCCTCCTACGGACATATGGGAAGGGAACCGTTTACGGCAACCCGTATCTTTAATAAAGGACGTAAAGAGGAAAAAATAGAAAAGGATCTGGAGTTCTTTACCTGGGAAAAACTGGACCGTGTGGCTGATGTTAAGAAGGAATTCGGCCTCTGATTACTTATTGACTTTAAAACTGCTTCATAAAATACTGAAGCAGTTTTTTTAACTTTACTCTTCGTACACAATCTATATTATGAAATCAAAGATTTTCAGTGCCATACTGTTTCTCCTGCTTTTCTCAGGACTATGTAAATCACAGTTCACTGTGCATAAGCTTGTTAGTGCGGGATATGTATATCAGAACAATAGTTTTGGGGAACTGGGAGGTAAACTGCTTTTCCTGAAAAATGATGATTTGATATTCAGATTGGGCGCAGGGGCCATGCTGGGCTCGGTGAACGGTAAGTTTGCTGCATTACCTAAAGTCCAGGGGGATATCCTGCTGAATTTTGAAAGGAATGTAGACCTTTATCATTCCTATTACTTCCTAAGCGGGGCCGAAGTGACCACCAAATATATAGCTCCAAAAGTAGGGGTTAGTTTTTTTGGACTGGTAGACCTGACCGGCGGTTACGCTTTCCCACTAGGAAACAGTGGACTGAACGGAAAGGAGATGAAGGGACTGAACATCAATGTATCACTCAATGTACCTACAGTTTTGATACATGACCTTTTGAACTGATTTATTAATCTTTTGGATTAATTTTGTTTATTTTTGGAATCATTATTAAATTTTTTTTATATTTACCACATAATAACAAAGCCTATAGATAAAATTTTACTTCATTAAATTAAATAGAAAAACCGCGGTCCTGTTCAGGGTAAGGGCTGTTGTCTATAAAATTGAAGTATTATGAAATCTATATCAGACAGTTCATTAATATCCAAGTACCAGACTGGCGACGAAAAGTCACTGGCCATATTGATCGAAAGGCATCAGAACGAGCTTTATTCCTATATATTCTATAAGGTAATGGACTCGGATTTGGCCAATGATATTTTCCAGGATGCCTTTATGAAAATCATTGTTACCCTTAAAAGCGGTAAATACAATGAAGAAGGCAAATTTATCCTATGGGCAAAGCGGATCTCGCATAACCTTATCATTGATCATTACCGACTAAAAGCTAAGCACAATAAAGTTTCAGAAACATCCTATGACAATGAGGAATTTTCCATCTTTGATCTTATCCGTGAACAGGAGGAAAATATAGAAGAGCGGTTGGTAACGCAGCAAATCCACAGCGACCTTTTTAAACTGCTGGATCATCTGCCGGAAAACCAGCAGGAAGTGATCAGGCTGCGATTTTTCGACGGACTAAGCTTTAAGGAAATTGCAGACCAAACGGACACCAGCATCAACACTACTTTGGGGCGTGTACGGTATGCACTTATTAACCTGAGAAAAATCATGGAAGAAAACAGGATTATTCTTACCAGGTAGCAATAATTTTTAAGTTGCAGCGTTTTTCAGGTATACCAAATACGTAGCCTATGAAAAAAAATGACACTTTAAACGCTAAACTTTTGAAACCAAGAAAAACTACCATCAGTTTTTTGCTTAATTTTTCGAAAAGCATTACTGTTCTTAAAACCCGAACTAAAATGGTCACAGTTTCACGGAACTGATTTCAAAACCTTAATTTTGTGCTGTATGAAAATGCAGCACATTTTTTTTGACCTCGACAATACGCTTTGGGATCACCGCAGAAACGCCTATCTTACCTTACAGGAAATTTATTCCCGGGAAAATGTTCAGGAACGCTACAATATAGGCTTCGAAGAATTCCATAAAGAATATTTTACGATCAACGAAAGACTTTGGGCCCAAATCCGTGACGGTGAGATTGATAAGGAACATCTCCGTAAGCACCGTTTTTACGACTCATTTCTGTTCTTTGGTGTTGATGATTTTGATTTGTCGCAAAACTTCGAACATAATTTCCTGGATGAGATCCTGAATTATAACGACCTGGTGGACGGCGCCTTTCAACTACTGGAATATCTGTCTGATAAAGGCTATACCCTGCATATTCTTTCCAATGGTTTTGAAGAGGTTACTCACAGGAAATGCGAGTTGTCCGGTATCAGGAATTATTTTGCGACCATAACCAGTGCCGATGAACTTAACATCCGTAAGCCACATCCTGAAATTTATGCACATGCTTTGTTAAAAGCTGGAGCCAGCATAGAAGAATCTATGATGATTGGTGATGATTGGGTGGCCGATGTGGAGGGTGGAAAAGCGTTTGGCCTGAAGGTGGTCTTTTTCGATGTTTTTGATGACAAATATACCGCAGACGATGTAGCGGTAATCCGGCACCTTTCGGAGCTGAAACAACTGCTTTAGAATGTTTAGACAAAAAAATATCCTTCCGAAAGAAAGGATATTTTTTTCAGCATAAATTTTATTATTTAGCCTCCATCTTTACCTCATAGGTTTTCTTTTGGTATTTCGTAAGAGAGCCCGTTGCAGCATCTACAGCCACGCCAATTGCGCCGCCAATAAGGATGTTTACAAGGCTTACCGGATTGAAGGTTTTTTCCAGTTTAACACTTTGGTCCTGATAACCGTCAAGCTTAAGCTCCGCGGTAGACCTGGAAAGTGTGCGCTGCACGCTGGCGATACACGGGGTTTGGCACTTTTCAACGTTTTTTACAAATACGGTGGCACCAGCCGGCTCGGACTGGAATGATACATCATCACTTGTACCCGTCAATATAGTCGCACAGGATACGGAAGACATTCCGATTAGGATCAGAAAAGGTAGAGTTCTTGTTTTCATTAAGGTTAGTTATTGGTTTATTTTTATTGAAAGTGGGGCGGCAACTCTATTTTGCCTCCTACATTCCAAGACTTTGTCTGGCTCTCTGCAGAGTGTTCGCTGCAATTTTCCTTGTTTTTTCAGCACCTTCATTTAGTTTCTGATCCAGTTCCCGCAGGTTATTCATATAATAAGCAAACAGTTCGCGCTCGCGTGCAAATTTGGTCAGGATCAGTTCTAGAAGAGCATTCTTTGCGTGCCCGTAACCGAAGTTTCCTGCCAGATACTTTTCTTCAAGTGCAGAAGTTTCTTCCTTAGTTGCTATCAGTTTATAGATGGCGAAAACCTTGTCCGTTTCAGGATCCTTAGGTTCCTCAAGCGATTTGGAATCGGTTTCAATAGCCATAATCTGCTTTTTAAGCTGTTTTTCGGGCAGAAATATATTGATGATATTCCCCCTGGACTTGGACATTTTCTGCCCATCGGTTCCGGGAACATATTTAGTGTCCTCCTGCAGCTCGGCCTGCGGTAATACGAAGACTTCGCCCATTTGACTGTTAAAGCGAGCGCCCATATCCCTGGCCATTTCCAGGTGCTGGAGCTGGTCCTTACCTACCGGAACTACTTCTGCATCATAGAGCAGAATATCCGCAGCCATCAGTACAGGATAGGTAAATAAGCCCGCATTCACATCGGAAAGACGGTCTGCTTTATCCTTAAAGGAATGGGCCAGCGTAAGGCGCTGGTAGGGGAAGAAGCAGGAAAGATACCAGGAAAGTTCGCAAACCTCAGGAATATCGCTTTGGCGGTAAAAATAAGTCTTTTCTGTATCCAGTCCGCAGGCCAGCCATGCAGCAGCGATTTCGTAGGTATTCCTTTTCAGCTCCCCGGCATCTTTTATCTGCGTCAGCGAGTGCATATTTGCAATAAACAGAAAAGATTCGTTCTCCGTTTTTTTGGAGAGTTCAATAGCTGGAATGATCGCTCCGAGTAAATTGCCCAGATGGGGCGTGCCGGTAGCCTGGATTCCGGTTAGGATTCGTGACATTGAAACAGTACTTATTGTTGAACTTAAATTAGAAAGGTTTTTTTAGAAGTCCAGTCCTTCAGGAAAGGCTTTTTTACGGAATATCAGCAGGAATACTGCGCCTATAGAGATTGCAGAGTCGGCAACATTGAAGATGTATTTGAAGAACTCGATATGCTTACCACCTATAACAGGCCATTCGGCCGGCACATACCAGTCCACCAGCGGGAAATGGAACATATCCACCACGCAGCCCTTCATAAAGGTGGAGTAGCCGTTCCCGAACTCTGCCACTTTTGAAATTCCCCCATAGTCTATCCAGCGCTGCACGCCTTCGTCATAAACGGTGCCGCTGTCAAAAATAAGTCCGTAAAACATGCCGTCTATCAGATTTCCAATCGCTCCTGCAAAAATCATTGACATGGGGATTAAAAGATAATTTGAGGCACCCTGCTTAAGCCATTTACGGAATAAATATACCATACCGCCTATCAGGAAAATACGGATTAGTACAAGCAGGTATTTCCCAAGTAATCCGCCGAAATGGAAACCGTAGGCCATGCCGGGATTCTCCACAAAAGTGAGTTTAAAACCGGGCATTACATCTACACTTTCACCCAGGTGGAAGTTGGTTTTGATATAGAACTTGGAAACTTGGTCAATTAAAAGGATGATGATGGTGATGATTGCTATCTTCTTCATTATTCCCCGTTCTTTGGTTTGTCCCTGAAATTTCCGGACGGTCTGCCTGTCTTTCTCTGTCCCGGTCTTCCTTCGGAAGCTGAACCTGGCTTGAGTGTGCGGTTGTGAAATTTTTCGTATTTAATTCCCATTTCCTTCATCACGCTTTTCAGCGCGTTAAGTTCCATTTGGTTCTTGGGGTGAACGATTAGTGATTCCATTTTTTTTCTTTATTTCTTTGAAAGCTCTTCCAGCCTCCGTCTGTCCTTTTCAGAAAGATCTGCAGTGCCGTTTTTGCCCATTTTATCAAGCAATTGGTCAATTTCCAGTTCCCGTGCTCTTCTTTCGGCATTATAGCGGTCGTCTATAGAAGTGAACTTTTCACTTTTGACGCCAAATTTTTTGGGGGAATATTTCCTGAAGCAATAAATGATAAGTGCAAATGCGGCAGTAATCAGTACAGCTTCCAGCATTAAGTATTATTTTAAAATTCAAATAGGTTCATAATGCACCGTTTATTTCACATTACAAACCTATTCGGTTAATTTTCGGATGGCTCAGTTTACCTCTGCAGGTTTTTAGCCTCAATGCTCAGGGTGGCGTGAGGAACAGCTCGCAGGCGGTCCTTACCTATGAGTTTACCCGTAACGCGGCAGATTCCGTAAGTCTTGTTCTCAATACGGATAAGCGCATTTTTCAAATCGCGGACAAATTTTTCCTGTCTGCCTGCCAGAATCGCATTCTGCTCTTTTCTGAGTGTTTCTGCTCCCTCTTCAAAAGCTTTAAAGGTGGGCGAGGTATCATCTGTACCGTTATTCTGGTCGTTGATGAAGCTCTCGCGAATCAGCATTAAGTCTTTTTCTGCTTTTTCTATTTTTTGCTGAATAAGTTCCTTGAACTCCTTCAGGTCTGTGTCGCTGTAGCGTTGTCTTTCTTCTGCCATAACATTCTTGTTTAAGTTTGTGCTTTCAAGGTTTAAACCGGTGTTTTCCAATGATCCCGATCCATCCATGCTGTCAAATCCTGTTTACTGATACTTTAAATTTAACTTCATCAATTTCAATTTCATTGAAAACCGAAAGTGAATTTACAATTTCTATTTTATCTGACAATACTTCCTCTGAAATATACAGATTATTGTTAATAAGTTCAGTCTCAAACGGGGAGTTTTCTTCAATCTGAATCTTAATCCTGTCCGTTAAGTCGAAATTTTGCTCCTTCCGCAGATTCTGTATCCTGTTGATGAATTCCCGCGCAACTCCTTCAGCTTTCAGTTCATCCGTAAGTGTCAGATCCAGGGCCACCGTAAGTTTGCCTTCGCTAGCTACGGTCCAGCCGGGAATATCTTTGGTGAAGATTTCCACATCGTCCAGCGTGATTTCATGACCTTCAATGGTCATCATGCCTTCTTTTTCCAGGTCGGCAATCTGTTCCGAGGTCATTGCGGCGATCTGTGACCCTACCACCTTCATGTCTTTGCCCAGCTTGGCGCCCAGCGTTTTGAAATTAGGCTTAATCTGTTTAACAATCAGATGCGAAGCTTCCTCGGCATTGATGAGCACAAGCTCCTTTACATTGACTTCCTGCTTAATCAGTTCCGAAACAGCCTGTATCTGTACTTCACTCCTGGCATCCAGCACCGGAATCATTACCTTTTGCAGGGGCTGACGAACTTTCAGGTTCTCTTTTTTTCTTAAAGAGAAAACCATTGAGGTAATCTGCTGCGCCAGGTGGGTTTTTTCCACAAGGTCCTGATCAA
The DNA here is from genome assembly GCA_964468335.1 of uncultured Chryseobacterium sp. Lineage (GTDB taxonomy): Bacteria > Bacteroidota > Bacteroidia > Flavobacteriales > Weeksellaceae > Marnyiella. The sequence goes on from CAYXUO010000005.1 coordinate 25,302, forward strand.
TCAGGCTTTCGGTTGCAGTAGGGAAGTCTGTAAGATGCACGGACTCTGCCTTGTTTTTTCCTGCGCTGCTGTTCAGATCCTGATAAAGCCTGTCCATAAAGAATGGCGCGATGGGTGCAGAAATTTTGGCAACTGTTTCCAGACAGGTGTACAGCGTTTGATAAGCTGATATTTTATCTTCCGAATAGTCTCCTTTCCAGAAACGCCTTCTGCAAAGCCTAACATACCAGTTGCTCAGGTTGTCATTAACAAAATTATTAATGGCTCTGGCTACCTTTGTTGGTTCGTAATCGTTATAGAATTCGGTAACATATTTAACCAGCAGATTCAGTTCCGAAAGGATCCAGCGGTCAATTTCAGGACGGTTCTCAATGTCCTTTTCCGAATAGGTAAAGCCGTCCACATTCGCATAGAGTGCGAAGAATGAATAGGTGTTGTAAAGGGTTCCGAAGAATTTTCTTCGTACCTCATCGATGCCTTCCACGTCGAACTTCAGGTTTTCCCATGGATTTGCATTGGCAATCATGTACCAGCGCGTTGCGTCCGGGCCGTATTTTTTCAATGTTTCAAAAGGATCTACCGCGTTGCCCAAACGCTTGGACATTTTCTGTCCGTTCTTGTCCAGTACCAAACCATTGGACATCACGTTTTTATACGCAACCGAGTCAAAGACGGCAGTTCCGATGGCATGCAGCGTGTAAAACCAACCTCTTGTCTGATCCACTCCCTCTGCAATGAAATCCGCCGGGAACGCTTTTCTTTCGTCTATAAGTTCTTTATTTTCAAACGGATAATGCAGTTGGGCATATGGCATGGAGCCGGAATCAAACCAAACATCAATCAAATCAGATTCGCGTTTCATGGCTTTACCTGAATCAGATACAAGGATGATTTCATCCACAATGTTCTTATGCAGGTCGATCTTCGCATAGTTTTCTGCAGACATATTGCCGGTTTCGAAACCTTCAAACGGATTAATATCCATAAGTCCGGCATCGATCGATTTCTGAATCTCATTCATCAGTTCTTCCACAGAACCTATGATAATTTCCTCTTTCAGGTCTTCAGTTCTCCAGATAGGCAAGGGGATGCCCCAATATCTTGAACGGGACAGGTTCCAGTCGTGTACATTTTCCAGCCAGTTGGCAAAACGTCCCTCACCGGTTGATTTCGGCTTCCAGTTGATGGACTGGTTCAGTTCCACCAAACGGTCCTTAACAGCGGTCATTTTTACAAACCAGGAATCCAGCGGATAATAAAGCACCGGCTTGTCGGTTCTCCAGCAGTGTGGATAGCTGTGAACATATTTTTCAACCTTAAAAGCCTTGTTTTCAGTCTTTAAAAGGATCGCGAGTTCCACATCCCATGATTTCTCAGGAGCGGTTCCGGCGTCGTAATATTCGTTTTTGATGTATTTACCTGCAAAAAGTTCAGGGGTATTCCCTCCCGAGATGAATTTTCCCTGAAGATCTACCAGAGGAACCAGATTTCCGTTTTCATCTTTTACAAGCATCGGCGAAATTCCGTTTTCTTTAGCAACACGGGCATCATCGGCACCAAAAGTGGGCGCGATGTGTACGATTCCGGTACCGTCCTCGGTGGTTACAAAGTCACCAACGATTACTATGAAAGCGTTCTCCGGACTTTCTGCCGGTAAAAACCAGGGAACAAGCTGTTCATATTCGGTGCCGGCCAGATCTGAACCTTTGAATTCGGAGATGATCTGATACGGGATGACTTTGCTTTCTGAAGTATAGTTCTTGAAATCTTCAGCAGTTCCTTCGGCATATTTCTTACCGAAATTCTTTTGCAGGAGTACTTTGGCCAGAATAATATTAACCGGTTCAAAAGTATACTGGTTGTAGGTTTTAACTAAAACATATTCAATGTCTTTACCAACAGCTAAGGCTGTATTGGAAGGCAGAGTCCACGGCGTGGTGGTCCAGGCCAAGATATGAATATCCTTCTGGTTTATTTCCGGGTTTTCTTGGTCAAATTCTTCCCAGTGCAAAGCTCCCCCACAGGTATTCCCTGCAACGTCTTCCCTGGAAATATTTTTTCCGGAGAGAATTTCTCCTGCCTTTTCAGACAGGTTCTTAACTTTAAACTGAGCCACAACCGTTGTGTCCGAAACATCGCGGTACGTGCCCGGCTGGTTAAGTTCATGTGAGCTTAAACCGGTACCGGCGGCTGGAGAATAGGGCTGGATGGTATAGCCTTTATAAAGCAGGTCTTTAGTATATAATTGCTTTAACAGCCACCATACCGTTTCCATATATTTTGGTTCGTAGGTAATGTAAGGATCATCAAGATCTACCCAATAGCCTATTTTTTCCGTAAGGTCGTTCCAGACATCGGTGTAGCGCATTACCGCATCACGGCAGGCCTGGTTATAATCTTCAACAGAAATTTTCTTGCCGATGTCTTCTTTCGTAATACCCAATTCCTTTTCAACCCCAAGTTCAATTGGTAAGCCGTGGGTGTCCCAACCTGCCTTGCGGAAAACCTGTTTTCCGTTCTGGGTCTGATAGCGGCAGAAAATATCCTTAAGCGCGCGTGCCATTACGTGATGGATACCAGGCATCCCGTTAGCAGACGGTGGTCCTTCATAAAAAACATATTCAGGCTGTCCTTCACGGATCTGCACTGACTTTTTAAAAGTTTCGTGCTGATTCCAATACTCCGAAACACCGCTCGCAACAGCGGTAAGGTCCAGGTTTTTATATTCGTTAAACTTCTTCATTTTCAGTAAGTTTAATTAGAAAGATCCTAATTATTTTAAGTTTGCGAATATAGCGTTTTTTAGCGTTAAATTCGCGGGTAGTGCGCAGGTTTTTAGCACTGTTCAGCTTAAAAAACTGTATTTTTGAAAACATTTTTCCTAAAGACATCAATTTGAACCTTTATCCAGCAATTGAATACGCTTCACAGGCAGAAATCAGAGTACTGCAGGAGCAAAAGCTCGCTGAACTCCTCATCTACTTAAGGGCTAACTCAGCTTACTACCAACGCCTGTTTTCAGAACATCGAATTGATATTGAAAAAATCAAAACGCTGGAAGATCTGCAGCGCATTCCACTTACTTCCAAATCCGATCTTCAGCAGCACAATCACGATTTTTTCTGTATTCCTGTACATCAGATTGTAGACTACAGTACAACGTCCGGCACGCTTGGAGATCCTGTAACATTCGGCCTGTCCGACAGTGACCTGGAGAGGTTGGCATACAATGAGGCGATTTCTTTCGCCTGTGCGGGCATTAAAGAAGGTGATCTGGTGCAGATGATGACGACAATTGACAAAAGGTTTATGGCAGGTCTGGCTTATTTCCTGGGCCTGCGTAAGATGGGAGCCGGTGTGATCAGAATGGGTCCGGGAATTCCCGAGCTTCAGTGGGACAGCATCCTGCGCTACAAACCGAGATGGCTGATTACGGTGCCGTCTTTTCTCCTCAAGATGATTGAATATGCCGAAAATCACGGAATCGATTTTAAAAATTCTTCTGTTTATGGTGCGGTTTGTATAGGCGAGAGTTTACGCGAACAGGATTTTTCGGACTCAGCACTTGCGCGAAAAATTGCTGAGAAATGGGATATTAAACTGTTTTCTACCTATGCGTCAACCGAGATGAGCACTGCTTTCGCGGAATGTGAGTTGCAGCAGGGCGGCCATCAGCATCCGGAACTCATAATCACGGAGATCCTCGACGAAAATGAGAATCCGGTTTTGCCTGGCGAGACAGGCGAGTTGGTAATAACAACCCTGGGGGTAGAGGCATTGCCGTTACTGAGATTTAAAACAGGGGATCTTGTAAAAGCCCATTACGACCCGTGCGGATGTGGCAGAACCACAATGCGGTTGGGACCTGTTGTTGGCAGAATGCAGCATATGATCAAATACCGCGGGACTACGCTGTATCCACCAGCCCTTAACGATATACTGAATGGTTTTGACGGAATTTCGGTTTATCAGATTGTGATCCGGACCAATGACCTGGGCACGGATGAAATTATCGTGAAAATCAGTACTGATGAGGAAAGCGAAGAATTTTTAAGCGAAGTGAAAGACCGATTCCGGGCGAAGCTCCGGGTGAGCCCTAAGATTGAGATACTGCCAACAGACGAACTTACAGCTCTGGTTTTTAACCCAAAAAGCCGCAAACCTTTATATTTTCTGGATTTACGGCTGTAGAATATGTTGCAGCATTTTAAAAATTGATGTTGATTTTTTATAGCTTTATCTCCTTTTCATTTTCGATGAGGTAAGCCAGATTTCTGATCACGTGATCATGTTTTTTTACGAAGGGATTGTCTTTGTTCCACACGTATCCTGCCAATACAGCGCAAATTTTTCTCTTGATGTCCGGATTTTCGGGCTGATGGAAAACCGGGTCTGCAGGTTGCCGGTATACCATTCCTTTACATAAGTTGAAAATACCCTTACGCCGGAGAGGATGTAATCTGAATAGTCCTGTTCCCAATCTATGGTTTCACCTTCAATTTGCCGTTTGGCAAGTTTCGCAGCCAGAATTCCCGACTCGGTGGCAAAAGCCATCCCTGAGGAGAAAACCGGATCCAGAAACTCAGCCGCATTTCCGGTAAGTGCGTAACCGTCACCATAAAGCTTCTTTACCGCGCAGGAATAATTGGTAAGTCTTCTGGGCTCAAATAAAAATTCCAGTTTTCCGTATCTGTCGCGGTAAAAATCAGATTTGTTTATAGCATTGCGCAGTGCCTCCTCCGTGTTTCCTGACTCCGAAAGTTGGTCAATGTATTCTGTAGGTCCCACGATTCCTACACTTGTATTTCCGTTGGAGAAAGGTATTACCCAAAGCCAAACTTCGGTTTCCAGGATGTCGAAAGATATGAGTGTACCTTCCTGCCCGGGCACGCGGCCAGTATCCTTCACATGGGTAAATATGGAAGAGTGTGGCTCCAGGCTTGACGGTTTATCCAGATCAAGAAGCCTTGGTAAAACGCGGCCGTAACCGCTGCTGTCTATTACGAACTTTGCATGGATTTCTTTGGTTTCGCCATTTTTATCTTTTACTGTGGTAATGGAATGGGTTCCTTCAAATCTTATTGCGGTGACCTCCGATTCAAATTCCAGATCAACTCCTTTCTTAATGATTTCCTGCGCCATTACATTGTCAAAATCTGCGCGGGGTACCTGCCAGGTCCAGTCCCAGCCTTCACCAAACTTATCGCTGAAATCAAAAACGCAAACCTCCTCACCTCTAATGAAGCGTGCGCCGGGCTTGAGTTCGAAGTTCTGACTTTTCAGCGCGTCCAGCAGGCCGGCTTCTTCAAAGTGATCCATTACTCTGGGAATCAGACTTTCGCCAATAACAAACCTGGGAAACATGGTCTTCTCGACCACCTTTACCTTCAAACCGTTAGTATGTAACCAGGCCGAAGAAACACAGCCGGAAGGGCCTGCACCAATCACCAACACGTCCACAACTTCTTTATTCATGATTTGTATAGTTTTAATATCTTTGCGACAAATTTAGTCAAAATGGGCTATTTTTTTATTTTTTTAAGCGCATGTTGAATGAGACTAGTTAATAATTTAAAAATTGAAGACTTTCAGAAGGTTATTTTTGAAAATGAGATAATTGAACTGGACGAATCACTGATTCAATGGGTAGAAGAAAGTTTTCATTTTCTAAAAGACTTTTCAGATAAAAAAGTAATTTACGGTGTGAATACCGGCTTCGGCCCGATGGCACAGTACCGTATCCCCGAAAAAGATAAATATCAGCTCCAGTATAACCTGATCAGAAGCCATGCATCCGGAGTAGGTACGCCCCTGAAACCGCCTGCTGCCAAAGCCTCGATGCTGGCACGCCTTAATACCCTTTCACAGGGAAAATCCGCTGTTCATCCCTCAGTTATATTGCTGCTTAAGGAACTTATTAACCAGGATGTTACTCCGCTTATTTTTGAGCATGGTGGGGTAGGAGCAAGTGGAGACCTTGTACAGCTTGCCCATCTGGCACTGGTACTTATTGGCGAGGGAGAGGTTTTTTATGAAGGAGAACGGAGGCCGACGGCTGAAGTTTTTAAAGAATTGGGTCTGAACCCGATCAATATTGAACTTCGTGAAGGTATAGGCCTGATGAACGGCACATCCGTTATGTCCGGAATCGGGATCATCAATTCCTATAATACCAAGAAACTCATCGATCTGAGCATCCGGATGAGTTGTGCTATTAATGAAATCGTGCAGGCTTATGACGATCATTTTTCTGAATCGCTGAACAGCACTAAAAGACATGCCGGACAGCAAAAGGTAGCGGGCAGGATGAGGGCGTACCTGCAGGACAGCCAGCTGATCCGCAAGCGTGAAGACCATCTTTATAATAAGGAGACCCAGGAGGAGATCTTCAAGGATAAAGTTCAGGAATATTACTCACTCAGGTGTGTACCTCAGATCCTGGGACCTGTTCTGGATACCCTGGAGTTTGCAGAAAAGGTTCTGGAAGACGAGATTAATTCAGCTAACGATAATCCAATCATCATTCCTGAAGAAAAGCATGTTTATCATGGCGGCAACTTCCACGGAGATTATGTTTCGCTGGAAATGGACAAACTGAAATTGGTAGTAACCAGGCTGACTATGCTGGCCGAAAGGCAGCTTAATTACCTGCTTAACTCCAAGATCAATGAAATCCTGCCTCCGTTCGTAAACCTTGGCCGTCTCGGATTTAACTTTGGGATGCAGGGTGTGCAGTTCACAGCCGTATCTACCACTGCTGAGAACCAGGCGCTTTCCACCTCCATGTATATCCACAGTATTCCCAATAATAATGATAACCAGGATATTGTAAGTATGGGAACCAATGCAGCGGTGATGTGCGAGAAGGTGATCAACAATGCCTTCGAAGTATTGGCTATTGAACTGATTACCATTGTTCAGGCCATCGAATATCTTGAATTTAAGGACAGCGTTTCTTCATCAACGCGTAAACTGTACGATGAGGTACGCGAAATTGTCCCCGCATTTAAAGAGGACCTGGTAATGTATCCTTTTGTGGAAAAAATTAAGAATTACCTCATCAACAATCAACAGTAAGATTATGAAGTGTGCAATTGTAACGGGAGGTTCACGTGGTATTGGCAGTGCCATATGTCTGAAACTGGCCCAGGAAAAGAAATATCACCTGCTTATAAATTATACATCCAACGATGCGGCGGCAAATGATACCCTGCAAAAGGTACAGGAAGCGGGCGCGACTGCCGAGATTCTGAAATTTGATGTGGCAGACCACAAGCAAACTCATGAAGTTCTGAGTGCCTGGCAGGATAATAATCCCGAGGCAGTTGTAGAAGTGATCATAAACAATGCGGGCATCACCCGCGACGGGCTTTTTATGTGGATGCAGCCTGAGGACTGGAGCAGCGTTATTAACACCAGCCTTAACGGCTTCTTCAATGTGACCAATTTCTTTATCCAGAAAATGCTGCGCAACAAGTATGGCAGGATCATCAATATGGTCTCTGTTTCCGGACTTAAAGGGACCGCCGGGCAGACCAATTACTCGGCCGCTAAAGGAGCCGTAATTGGCGCTACGAAAGCTTTGGCGCAGGAAGTTGCGAAAAGGAAAATAACGGTAAATGCCGTGGCACCGGGATTTATTAAAACAGATATGACTCAGGAGTTCGATGAAAACGAGCTTAAACAGATGATCCCTGTAAACCGTTTTGGTGAAGCGGAGGAAGTTGCGGACCTTGTTGCCTTCCTTGCCTCGGACAAGGCAGGGTACATTACCGGAGAAGTGATAAATATCAATGGTGGCATTTATTCCTGAAAAAAGTATTAATTTAAAGGTCCTGTATTAAGAAAAACTACTCTTTCAAATGGAAAACAGAGTCGTAATCACCGGAATGGGAATTTATTCCTGTCTCGGGATTACATTGGATGAAGTTAAAAACTCGCTTTACAACGGTAAATCCGGCATTATTTTCAGCCAGGAGAGGAAGGATTTTGGCTACCGGTCAGGACTTACCGGATCTGTGCCAAAGCCGGAACTTAAGGCTCTTCTGAACCGCAGACAGCGAATCAGTATGGGCGAAGAAAGCGAATATGCCTACATGGCCACGCTGGAAGCATTTAAAAACGCCGGCATCTCTCAGGATTTTCTGGATCTTAACGAAGTAGGTATTCTTTACGGAAACGACAGCGTATCTCAAGCTGTGGTAGAATCTACCGATATCGTCCGCGAGAAAAAGGACACCACACTTATGGGGTCGGGGGCGATTTTTAAGTCCATGAATTCCACGGTCACCATGAACCTCTCCACCATCTTCGCACTCAGGGGTATTAATCTTACCGTTAGCGCAGCCTGTGCCAGCGGGTCGCACTCACTCGGTCTTGCCTATCTTATGATTAAAGGGGGTCTGCAGGACATCATTGTATGCGGTGGCGCCCAGGAGACCAATAAATACGGACTGGCCAGTTTTGACGGCTTAGGTGTCTTTTCAACAAGGGAAAACGACCCAACAAAAGCTTCGCGTCCATTCGATACAGCCCGGGACGGACTCATTCCCAGCGGCGGTGCGGCCACCTTAATTGTTGAAAGTCTGCAAAGCGCGCAAAGACGCGGAGCTCCTATTATTGCTGAAATTGTAGGTTATGGTTTCTCTTCCAATGGCGGACATATTTCTACACCTAATGTGGAAGGTCCGGCTGCAGCCATGGAACGGTCATTAAAAAATGCAGGAATGACCGCTGACGAAATTGACTATATCAACGCACACGCAACCTCAACGCCAATTGGAGATGCCAACGAAGCCAAATCCATTCACCGCATATTCGGCAGTGCAGTACCGGTGAGCTCTACAAAGTCCATGACGGGACATGAGTGCTGGATGGCGGGAGCGAGCGAGATTGTGTATTCTGTACTCATGATGCAGCACAGTTTCATTGCCCCAAATATCAATCTGGAAAACCCGGATGAAGATGCAAAAAATATTAATTTGGTGAGGGAGACCACACACAGTAATATTGATGTATTTTTGTCCAATTCATTTGGTTTTGGCGGAACCAATTCGTCCTTAATAGTAAAGAAATTTGACAGATAAATAAGATACACGATGGAAAAAGAGAAAATTGTTTCAATTGTCAACAGTTTTTTAATTGATGAATTTGAAGTGGATGGCTCAGAAATTTACAGCCAGGCACCACTTAAGCAAACTTTAGGTCTGGACAGTCTGGATTATATTGACCTTGTAGTGATCATTGAGAGTAATTTTGGTGTAAAACTTGGCGAGGCCGATTTTAAAAGAATGGTCACCTTTGACGATTTCTATACTGCCATTCAGGAAAAAATTGGCGAAAAAGAGTTGGTTTCATAAGACTGTAAACTGAGATCTATTCGATCTGCATTCATTTTATAATGGCAAAATGGACCGGAAAATCCCGTGGGACCTTATTGGGCTACAGGATTTTTGTTTTTTGTATCAAAAATTTAGGAGTGAGGACCGCCTACGCAGTCTTGTATATGGTATCGGCCTGGTACTTTATCTTCCTTAAGAAGAGCAACCGTTATATATTTTATTATTTAAACCAAAGACTGGGTTGGAATTCTGTGAAAGCACGATTTGCGGTTTTCAGGAGTTATTTCATTTTTGGCCAGACCATTATCGATAAAACTGCAATTGGCGCCGGACTGCGGAACCGGTTTACCTATGAGTTCGACGGGATAGACCACCTCAGGAAAATGATGGACGACCGGAAGGGTGGCGTGCTCATCAGTGCGCATATCGGCAATTTCGAAATTGCCGAACGTTTCTTTGGAGAGATTGATTTCAATTACAAGATCAATTTGGTGACTACGGA
>CAYXUO010000006.1:0-34597 GCA_964468335.1 uncultured Chryseobacterium sp.
TTTCAATCCCTTCCACCAAATTTCCTGTTGCCGGATCTACCGGAATCTGACCGGAGATATACAGAATGCCGCCAGCTAAATTGGCCTGTGCATAAGGTCCGATGGCCTCCGGAGCATTTGTTGTGGTGATTACTTTTTTCATAGATTTTTGATTTTTGCAAATATAAAGTTTAAATCGGGAACAGTCAACCGCAATGCATGGGAATACAGGATGAGATTTAACAGTATTCCGATTGGGCTAAACAGAGGCGGATTAAAAAGGAGCGTTAGGCTGGGTAAAACTTCTGTCCTTATATTTCAGTGCATCCTGAAGTATATTGGCCTTTATACCGATAAAGAAGTCGTATACTTTATACTGCCCAAAAGGCACCCAGTTAAAATTAATTGTAAAGCTACGCTGGTCCCTTGAAAATCCAACCCGCGTATAGGCCAGTTCCTGGGTCATGAAATCGTAGTGCGTACTCCCATTGATGTTCCAGTACGGAGTTAATTGCACACTGCCGTCTATTCCCACCGAGGCTACCGTATTTCCAAACAGTGTACCGCCTCTGTTGTATCCATAATTTGCATTGATATTCAGTGTCCAGGGCTGGTGGAAACGGGCATAATTATCATCATCAAAATAATAGTTCTCATTCCGTATCTCCCCCTTGGTACTGTATTTCTTATCCAGGTCCTCTTTTTCGCCAAAAATGAGTTCACTTAATGGATAGGACAGCTGCAGGTTAAAACCCTGAATATTAAACTTTCCAAAATTTTCGGTACGTACCAACCTGTTTTCTTCAGTTACAAAAACATTTTCGTAAGGATCGATAATCAGACTGCTGTTGAGGCTAAGCTTACTGTCAAAGAAAGAAGATTGGCCATTTACCGTAAAAACTGACCACTTATTGTTTTTTGCCGCCAGATTATAACCTCCCGCAATATTAAGCGATTCAAAAATTTTAAGCTTCTTCACCCCTGTTGAATCCTTTTTACTGCGCACTTTCATTTCAATATTATTTCCAATGCTGAAGTTAACTGCCCCTTCCATGCCGCTGGTAGGCGAACCAACTATCCCCTGATCAAATATAGAATAAGGTATATTGGAGCCGGCAGCATCAAAATAACTGCTGAAGTATCCAAATCCGGGAGTCCCGAAATCCGGTCGGTAGCTGAAGCCAATGCTTGGCATCATCATGTGCCTGATACCCTGGATGGCAGAACCGGCCTTGAATATCTTGGTACCGTAAAGGGTGGTTTGTATACTGGCATTGGTACTGAAAACTGAGTAACCTCCAATCTTCTTATCGAAATTATTCTCCACCTCATTAGTGATTGGATTATAAGTTCTTCGAAGGGTTTTGGTTGTAAGGGCATTGTCAATATTTGCTCCCAGGGAAAAGGTGAAATATTTGGCGATATTGGTATTGGTTCCCAGGGTGATATTATTCTGTAGTCCCGTCTGCATCTTTTCCCACATGGCTTCAGTAAACATTTCACCCTCGCCGGTATTGGCAAAATTGGTAAAATTCAGCCTCGTGTTCACAGTAATGTTTTCCAGGAGTCCTTCCCGGATGCCGGTACGAGGTTTAAACAGATAAAACTGATTGACCGCCACATTAATTTGGGGCAATCTTAAATCAGCAAGTCCAGATGAAAAGTTCTGGGAATAAGATGCAGTTCCGGTAATCGTTACCGGAAGTGTAAGGAACCGTTTTGTAACACTAACCGTTGAGTTCTGCTGGGTATTAAGAACATTCTGGTTGAAAATATAATTATTGTTAATCGTGTTATTATAGAACTTTGAGCTCACAAGATCCACGGAAGCGCTGAAATTCAGTAACGGATTAGCCTTGGTATCCTGCGAGTGACGCCAGGAAATGCGGTAGGTGTTCACCTTGCTGTAATCGTCCAGGCCTTTAATACCGCGTACTGTTGAACCAATATCGGCCGCAAAGTTACCGTTATAGCGGTACATTTTTACATAGTTGGTCTCTGGCCTGATGTTCCAGCTTCCTTTGGTATAGAAATCGACCATGATTTTCGCGTCAAAATGTTCACCAATAGGCTGATAGTAACCGAAACTGTTCAGGAAAAAGCCAACATCCTGCCTTTCACCAAAACTTGGGATAAGGATTCCCGCAGATCTTTTGTCGGAAAACGGAAGTACTGCAAAAGGCAGGATCAGCGGGGTGGGTACCTGTTCGATATACATCTGGATTGGACCTGTGACCACCTGCGAACTTTGTTTTCCTTTAATCAGCTTAATATTGGGTGCCAGAAGGTGGTAATCGGCCACTGTATCTTTTTTCTGCAGGAAATATTCGTCTGTGGTAAACAGCCCTCGACGCATAAAAAAAACCGAGTCGTTGTACTTTTTAGTTTTCTGCGCTACGATTACACCTTCGCTTTCCTCCGTACGGGCGTTGTATGCCAGAGCCTGCCGTGTTTTGTAATTGTACTGAAAATCATTGTATTCATAGGCTTTCCCAGCCTGAGTGGCTATGGCGGGCTTAATGATCCTTCCTGTACTGTCTACCTCGCCACGTGCGTAAATCTCATTTTTGCGCCAGTCTATCCGTATATAATCAGCATCGATCTGCATATCCTGATATTTTACCTGTGCATTTTTATTCAGGTAGGTCATCTTATGCTGGAAGTCATTGCGCTCACTGTCTGCCTTAGTCCTCACTATATCAGACAGTTGTTCATTCTGCACGCGTATAGTATCCGCGCGCCGCAGTGTATCATTAACCACCTTATTTTCAGCAGTATTCTGAGCACTCAATGGTGCTAAAAAACTGTTAAAAATTAGGATAATTAAAATATGTAATATATTTTTGGTGGCGCTTTTGATACCGGTGCTGTTTAATAATTCCGAGCAAAATTATAATAAATTTTAAGAATTGATGATGATAACAAACTTTTGTTTTAAAAAATATTTCTTACTTCTTTTCTTAATCATATTTACCGCAAGCGCCGCCCAAAAGAAGTTTACGATCGTTCTGGATGCCGGACACGGTGACCAGGATGTAGGTGCAACACGTTCCTATGAGTTTGGCACGCCGCGCGAAAAAGACATCACCTTGAGTATCGTACTTAAACTTGGCCGTATGCTGGAGGACAACAAAGCTTTTCGTGTGATTTATACGCGTAAGACCGATGTTTATCCCTCATTAACAGAGCGCACCAATCTGGCCAACCGAAGCAAAGCCGATCTTTTTGTTTCCATACACGTAAATTCCTCGCCGGCAAAAAGCGCTACTGCACGGGGCACAGAAACATTTGTGCAGGGCCCCAACCAAAACCGGGAAAATCTGGAGGTAGCTAAAAAAGAGAATGACGTGATCTATCTTGATGCCAAGGATAGGGAGGTTTTCGCCTCCTATGACCCCACGTCGCCCGAATCACTAATCGCACTGAAGATACAGCAAAGTAAATATCTTGAAAGGAGCCTTTTCATCGGAAGTTTTGTAGAAGAAAATTTTGAGAAAGGCGGGCGCTATTCACGTGGTGTAAAGCAGGCCAACCTGCATATCCTCAGGATGAGTGCCATGCCTTCGGTTTTAATAGAGACCGGGTTTGTAAACAATTATGACGACGCTTATTTTCTTTACAGCGAAGAAGGTCAGAAAAAAACAGCTACCCAGATATACGATGCTATTATACGCTATTCCCGAAAGGTAAACGGATCGGCTCCGGAAGCGCCTAAAAAAGAGGTGAAGAAGGAAATTCCGCTGAAAAACGATTTCAGAATTCTGCTGATGAGCAGCCCCATAAAGTATAACTATGGCGATCCTGCATTTAAAGGGCTTAACTACATACTGGCCCTTAAGGAAAACGGCCTGTACAAGTATTACTACAGTGTATCCAATCTTGCCAGTGTACGGGATGCAAACCTGAAAACGGCCAGGGACGCAGGTTTCAGAACGGCTTCGCCGGTAGGTTTCGTGCCGGATCAAGCACTCCGGACCGGATACTATACACTTGAGGTATTTGTAGGCAAAGACAAACTTCCGTCTGATTCCTATATTTTAAAAAGTCTGAAAGATGTAAAACGTGAAAAGCTGAACGGTATGTTCTACTATACTTATGGCAATTTAAAAACACTGGAGGATGCTGTTGCACTACAGAAAACGCTGGAGGAGAAAGGAATTAAAAACTCCGTGATCCAAAAAGTGGCAAAATAATCTTAGAATTATTTTTCGGGAATGAAATTAAAGCCTATTTTTGCAGTCCGAAATTCACCGGCCTATTCGTCTAGTGGTTAGGACTCAAGATTTTCATTCTTGCAACAGGGGTTCGATTCCCCTATAGGCTACAATTAAGAAAAATTACAACTTCTGAGGATTGTGGTGATCCCTTAGAAACCCCTACAGGACGAGCCTTGCTAACTGTTTGCTGAAAACCCGCAAACATGAAGATTTACAAGGATTCTGGAATATTTTCCACGAGATTCTCCACGGATAATTTTTTCGTGGAAATTAACAACAGCTTTACGCTAAGAAACGAACCCGACCGATCGGGGAAATTTATCGTTTACCTACTCCTCACGCATCAGTATCAGAAAAAACTGATCAACACCAAAATAAAGGTGGACCGAAAATACTGGAAGAACAACAGGGTTCTGCCCGGTCATGAAGGTGCGTCCGATATCAACCTGATCCTTGGTACCATCGAAAGCAAGATCAACAAGATTAAAGTACACTGGCGCCTGGCCGAAAAGCAGCTCACCATTCCGAAGCTGGTGGAAGAGTTCCAGAGCAACACCCCTGATTTTGATTTCATATCCTTTTTCCGTCATCACCTGGAGAAGCAGGATTTCGCTGCGAATACACACCGTGCGCAAAAAAGCATTTTGACAAAATTGGAAGCGTTTCGGCCTAACCTCCCTTTTTCGGACATCAATGAAGCGTTCTTTCTGCAGTACAAAAAGCACCTGAAAAAGAAGTACGGTAACAATGACACCACGATACAGAGCAACTTCAAAACAATTAAAAAGTATCTGAAAATTGAGTTTGATGATGGTGTACGCCTTGGAATGGACGTGAAGAAACTGAAGGTGGAAAAATTCCGTTCAACAGCGGTCTATCTTTTTCCCGGTGAAGTGGCCGCGCTAAAAAAATATTTTAGCAACGACTACCTAAACCCTGCCCATCGCCTCCCACTCGCCTATTTCCTTACCGCCTGCTATACCGGCATGAGGATTTCTGACCTGCAAAAATTCAAAAGTGAGCTAGTAAAGGACCGCGCAACATTTAACCAGGTAAAGACCAATAATTTTCAGTCCATGAAACTGAACAAGGAGATCCGGGTCATACTGGAGAAAACACCAGAGTTTTTCACCGACAACCTTTCGGACCAAAAGATAAATGCCCACCTTAAGACGATTGCCGACGTTTGCAAAATAGAAAAAAACCTGACCATGCACGTGGCCAGGCATACTTTTGCAACCACTTGGCTGCGGAACGGCGGAAGTCTGGTGAAGCTTCAGAAACTGTTAGGACACACGGATATTAAAACCACAATGGTTTATTCACATATCCTGGAACATGAAGCCCTGGAAGGTCTGGATGAATTTATTACCTATTAATAGATCGTTTCTGTGGTAATGTCTATTTCATACACTCCGCACTTCATATCCTCATTGTATGAATAGTCCTTTGTCCAGGACTTTATCAGATGAATGTTCTGATAGCAGTAAATGTAATTTTTGACGGAAACGTCCAGATCTGCGGCCTTAATAAGAAACTTCCACTGATACTCGGTACACCGGATCCGCTGCCGCAGCCACTTTTCCCAGTTGTTATAATACAATTCCGGAAAAGCTGCGCCAGGAGGATTCGCCGCGTTGTTTTGACCGGCCGTCAGACCGTCGTACCATACCAGAGCCAATGTATTAGGACTCTTTTTCTTTTCGATCGCGGTTATATGTCCCACTTCCTTTAATTTCCCCACCGGCATCGGGTAACCATTGATTTCAATTGTGGTGGTTTCGGAATCGCCTTCCTTATTCAGCTCAGCCCCGTCTTTATCGACATACATAAAGTCCAGCGTTTCGCCATCGTCCAGATCTCCAAACTTCAAAACAAATGACCTTTTTGAAAGAAGTTTCCGCCTCGGCCGGTCAATTTGAAAATGCTCGCATTTCTTAATATTAAGGGGTTCCTTGTCACCAATCTTATTCATCCAGATGACTTTACCGTCCGGAACCAGGTCGTAGTTAAACCAGTTCTGGGTAATACTGATCATCTCGCCCACTGTCATATCCGGTACTGCCCTGCTCAAATCAATTTCATTTGGGTTGATGACCAAACCGGAATCGTTGCCCAGGTCAGTGTTTTCAACATCCTCCAGCGCCTTGGATGTAATGAGGAGATCCGCAAGCTGAAAGTTTTGCTCAAAGTTGATATGCCTGTGAGCAACGAGACGAAGTTCTGCATTGGGTGTGCCTACCACAATATCCATATTGAAGGCTACATCCTCAAAGAATGAACTTCTGTCGTCAGGAAATTTGCGCTGCCAGATTACGGCACCGTTCAGAGTGAGCACATAGGAAGACGGTGTACGACGCTCCTTATTCATGCGGATATTACCGGCGATTTTATATGTCCCTGTTTTAGGCAGAACAACTACGCGGTCATGTATCGCGATCTGATCCTTATCCAGAATGCTCACGCTGTAATCATAAATGGAATCATACTCCAAACTGTTGAACTTAATCTCCAGTCGGGTTTGCCTCTTGCTGCGGAAATAATCAGTACCGGAAAACACCCACCGCTGAGCAAGAACAGGATCCGTAAGGATATCGCCCATTAAAGTATATCCTGCATCCCATATTGCAGTCTTTAGAAGATAAAGGAAATGAGGCATCGGGTGAATGATATTGGTGTTATAGATCTCACCATTACCATCCATGTAATTGTCCTTCATTGCAGTTCCTGCCGCATTCAGGTCATTATAAAATCCATTGAAGGCATCCCAAACCTTCTGGTCCGGTTTGAAGCGGGTACAATAGATGCGCGGAAAATTGAAGTTTGTTTCCGGATATTTTTTTGCAGCAACGTCACGTGCAAATGTGTGGATATCCGTTACTGTAAATTTTTGAAGCGGAAGTTCAGACAGCTTTTTATTCCAATTAGGAATCTCAATTCCAAAATCAACCTGCCCGGTAACATCTTCACCCTCTACATCGGTTATGAACAAGGTAGCGGGCGACACCTTATCTTCAAACAACATCATACCCTTTACATCCTTTTCCAGATTAAAAGCGTCGTGACTGGAGAAGTCGCCAAACTCTCTTTTGAACCGGGAATCCATATAATAAGTGAAGGGAAAGAAATACTTAGTCAATTCCCTATCATTCATCATTGAGTTCCCTTCCTGAACCGACAGTTTCCGGTGAGTAAGATCCATCGTTCGGCCGTCCTCCGTAAAAAACTTAATTTCCATATTCTTCCACAATTACAAATTCCAGAACCTTCTCAATTGTTTCGTCTTCAGTATTGTCGGTTTCCAATTTCGGAGAAACAGCAAACACCTTGTATGTTGTGCGCTCTGTACGCAGATACACCAGAGGACTTTGAAGCAGCTGCTCTATAAGCTCCTCCTCCACCTTCATAAAGAAGCCCGTTTCCACCGAAAGCGTTCGGTTCTTGGTATAGCCAAATTTCTTATTTTGCCCATCCCAGATATTGCGGGAGTAGATATGTGAAAACTCCGGAGACCGCCTTCTGGATCCAGTGAAGGTGAACCACTCCGGCGCAAGGTTCTGGTTAAACCACACAACGTGCATGGGATCATACACTTTTCCAAATTCATATAAGTTAAGAGTTTGGGTGCCAAAATCAGGAAGCTCTGTTGCTCCTGCCACAATTTTATTGACTTCAATGCGGTTATTCTTGATTTCCGAAGTAAAAAGGATATTACCCCCATTCGTTTTCCTGTGCATTACCGATGAAAGCAGCGGATAGCCTGCAGGTTTTTTGCCTGGATATAGTACAATGCCGGTGGTTGTTTCTGTGTGGATGCTTGTGAAATTAATATCAAGTTCCTCGGCTTTAAATTCAACCAGGGCAGGTTTACGGAATACTTGCATTCCGCTCATCTCAAAAGGATTGCCGTCGTACTCAGGAAAATAGGAGTGTACCTTATCACCCAGAGCAAACTCACCCAAATTATTGATATACGGAACCTGAAAGACATTTTCAACAATTGTGACAGCACCCATCAGTTCGTATGTAGATTTCAGAGAAACCTTTACAAACCTTGCCGTCGCATTAAGTTTGTTGAAAACAACTTTCGGAATGTCATGGCAAAAATTATCTCCGCTTTCAAGAAATAAATTCACGAAAGCCACCACCACCAGTTGCACCGGGATAATAAGTGTCTCTCCATTGTAGCTGATCACAATTTCGCCAGTGTAAACACCTCCCGCAATCGCTGAACTGTTTACGGTTGTAGCTATTATACTCATTGAGCCGGTGCCCGACGAAGCGCTAAGCGTAAGCCAGGAAGGAGCCGTAAGTGTAAAGGGATAATTCTCAGGGTTGGTAAGGAAGAAACTTTGCGAGGCTGTACCCGGAACGCTTTTCATAAGCTGAAAAGAAAGGGCGGTTTTATCTGCCACAATGTCGGAAGTGTTTACCATGAAAAGTTTAATCTTCACATTGGCAATCTTATTACCCGCTTTTTTTACCGCTCCGTTTACAGTTACCAGACCACTTTGCGGCAGTGCCGGCTGAGTGGCCAAGTTGGATCCTTCCAAAGTAAAATCAGTAGTAATGCCTGTTTTTGAAACAAAGTAATCCGCATCAAATGTAAGAACGTCCGGAACAGTATTGTTTTGCAGCACCACCGACGTATCACCACTTAACACGTTAGTTTCCCGGTTGAAAACCAAATTGTATTCTGATTTTTCAGTAGTAATACTGGCTGCATCATTGTTGAAGACCTCAAGATAAATAACGTAGGAAACACTGTCGAACAAAGTATTGACACCACTGCTGTTCTTTGCGTAAGCGTTGAAACCAATCTCCACTGCGTATGTCCCATTCGGAAGCGATGGGAAATTAGAAATAGCGGGCTGTATAATCTTTGAGGAGCCCGATACATCAATAACATTTCCCGACATGCCATTGGTGGTAATACTGGCCAGTGGCGATGTTCCCAAGCTAAGACCGACCCAAAACTCAACGTACGGATCCGTGACCTGGTTGCGCTGAAAACCGAGGCTGAACGCATTAAGGATTGGCAGTGGTCCCTGAGCATCCCACGTTACCTGCTGTGCGTAAGGATTCAGGACAAGATTAAAGTAGGATCCGGAAGGCTGACTGCTTCCGTCTCCCGGATCTATAGTAGGTGTAAGTGGCATAGTAAATTAGTGTTTGTTTTTATCGTCAATATCCCGGAAGAGACCGCGGGTTTCTTCAATATCTTTTCCTGTTCTGGCGGACTTTTCAATTACCGCCTTAATTCCAAATCTGCGGATATCCTGCATTACATCTTTATATTCGTGCAGCACCTGAAGCAATTCAATAGTGACTGCATCGGAACCAGAAGAAACCGGCTGAGCTTCCGGCCTCACATTATAACCGCTCTCATATCCGTTTGCTCTGGCATTAGCACTGTGGATAGCCTGTTTTAGTTCCGGAGGGTAACTGGTCCATGTAGGATGGTCAATCACCATCTCCAACTTATTACCTTCACCTGCAATAAAATGTGTAGGCCTGTCCACAGGACCGCTCTGGAGCTTACGGCGCCTGGCGCGGAAAGTACGACCGTCCTGGCTTCGTGTTATAGGATATTCCTGATCAGTATTAAATCCGGATTCGTATCCTTCCGCCGTTGGCAACGGTGTACGCATGATGGTGCCTAACTGCACCGCTCCCAATGTACCTATAAGGACAGCGGCCACGGTACCTGCAATAGGACCCAGCTGAGCATAAGCCTGCATTATAGCCACTGAAGTGTTGGTGATTACTTCGGCGATCTTCATTACCCGCTCTCGCTTTGCACGTTTTACGGCCAGTTCCGCCTTCTTTTTCTCCAGTTCTTCATCAATCTTAATAGTTTCCTTTTTAAAGGTTTCCTGATTGATTCGACCGGAATCCAATTCCATCTGCAGCTTTTTCTTTTTACTGTCTGAAGTTTTTTGAAAATTCTGCAACTGACGTTTTTCGTTAGCTTCTACAAACTGGAAATAGGCTGCAAACATTTGCTGTGCAATTCCAATGGCAGCGCTAACCTTACCAATAGCCTGCGCAAGGTTATCGGTTTGGGTAAACATTGCCTCCCATTCATCCGGAGTAAGACCCAATAGATCACGAGCGGTACCACGATCCTCAAAAGATTTTTTCCCCGCTTCTGCATTTCCTTTAGTATCAACAGTCCCATTGCCTTTCAAGCGGTCAATCTCGGCCACCAGTTCCGCTATCTTATTGCGGTAATCTTCAATGACTGCCATCTGTGCCGGATCCAGCGGAATATCCAATTGTTTTAGAGCTTCAAATTCCGCAAGTTTGCCCTGCAGGAATTCAACCTGCCGTTTCATTGCTTCACGTTGGTAGTAACGCTCTATGGCTGCCTTGCCTTCTTCAATGGTCCGAATCTGGGCAATCTCATCTGCGGAAGTCTTGTCACGCAGGAACGCCTTTTGTTCCTCCACAGTTTGCAAGGCTACAAGCTGCTCATTTTTTGCCCGGGTAATAAGAGCTAGTTTCTCCTGGAGGTTCGCTTCCTGCTTTTTTATATCGTCGGCAAAATATTTATGCTCTGCCTCCTGGCGCTTCAGGTCGTAAACTTCACGCTGACTCGCCTTCAGGGATTCCAGATCCTGATTGTTCTGGATCCAGGAACGCTTCAAACTTTCAAAGAACAGTTTGTCATCACCGGTGGCCTTAGCAATCTTTGCATCTAAAGCATCAAATTCGTTCTGGCTTATTTTCTTTTTATCAATTTCAAAGAGTTTTCGCTGCTCCTGCTGATTGATAATTTCAATCTGCTTCAGGTAGCCGTCCTCCATTGCTTCCACGCGGGCATCCTCAATCTCCAATTGGATCTGTCGGGCCAGTTCCGCAGCCTGGTCACCACGTTGGCGCTCGGTTTCCATACGCTTATCGTGACGCTCCTGATCCTTGGCATTTCTTTTAGCGTCGCGTTCCTGCTGCTTCCTAAGCCGTTCTGCATCTTTATCGGATTTGCCTGCATCAGGATCCGGAACGGTGTAAGGTGTTGCTGCCGTGCCGGGGGTTGGACCCAGCCTTTCAGCGTTTTTCAGAGACTTATCAATTTCATCCAGGTAAACCTTATCATCCTTCTGCTCCTGCTTCTTTTTGGCTATACCATCTGTAATTAACTTCTGCATGTGTTTTTCCTGCCCTGCAATTCTGGTTACCATTTCTAACCTTCGGTTACCATTGAGCCTGCCCATGGCTTCAAGCTCCTTCATTTCCTCTTTGAGCCTACGCAACTTAAGGACTTCATCCGTGTACTCTGACCGGAATTTCTCCCTGTCTCCAAGCCTTTCTCCTTCTCTTTTCTCCAGTTCTGCCTGTGCAGCCTTTGCCCTGGCACTTGCGACGATGGCCGCTCTCAGTTCGTGGTAACTCCGCGTTGCTTTTCCATTAAGGATGATTTCATCATTAATCTGTCCGAAATATCCGGGAAACTGAGCCTTTAAATCTTTTACCGCTTTCAGCCGCTCCTCCATAGACAACCGCACATTGGTGGCTCTCTTATACAAGATTTCCAGCTGGGCAATCTCCGCGCCGGCCGCTTGGGTTCCCTCCATCATCACATCATTGAGTTTGCGCTGTGAACTTTCCGTATCACCAACAATAGCCTTGTACGACATGTATGCTGTAACCGCCAATCCAAGGAGAGTGATGATAACACCAATAGGATTTGCGCGCATGGCGAGATTCAGACGCGTCTGTGCAGCAGCGGACATATCCAGTGCCTTTGTCTGTAATCCCACAGCGCCAATGTTGGCGCCCACTGCATGAGTTAACCTACCCAACATCAGCTGTCCTGCTCCGACCAGTCCGTTCCATATTGCTCTTGTTGCGTTCTGAAGTGCCAAGGTGGTGGTCTGTAACTTTTGTATTGCCTCAAGCGCAATGGTCCGGGCAATGGATTCTTTCAGAAGAAGATTGTAGGCGGAAATGGCAGCGGTGATACTGAAGATACCGACAGTTAGAATAGCCGCTACCCGGACCACGGTGAGAACTGTACGCCCAAAGGCGCCCATACTTTTCTCTGCTGTGTCATTTACCCCTATAAACAGGGCAAAAGCATTTATACTGGATTCCAGGAACCTTGCCACGTACTGGGATGTAAAGACCTCGGCGATCTTACGCTGAACCTTCTCCCATATAGCAGCTGCGTTATTGTTTACTTTATTGAATTCATCCTGCAATGAAGTAGCTTCAGCTACCGATTTACTGGCTAGATCCACAGAACGGCGGAACAGGTCTGAATTTTCAGTGGCGGCACCTATTGCCTTCTGAACCTCATTGTCGGCCAGTTTCAGGCTGTCAAGAATTTTAGCAACCTGATCTCCTTCCAGACCTTTCAAGCCTTCTGAGAACTGTAGGAAGAACTCCGCAGGATTAGAGTTGATTAACGCCTTTACATCAGCTACGGAACGGTTCATCACCTTTGCAAAGCCGTCTATATTATTAGCTGCAACACGGATAAATTTGGAGAATCCGGAAGAGGCTATCTCAGAGTTAACACCCATCTCCTCAAACGCAGATCCAAAGCCGAGAAGAGTGTTTAACGGAGGTTTCATTGCCCCCGGCATATTACCTGTTCTCAACAAGAAATCTGCTATATTCTGCTCGCTACTCGCGCCCTGGGCTGCCAATTCATTAAGGGCCGACCCAATCTCATTAATGGATAAAACTATAGGCTGGTCTCTGGTCTCGGCAAACAGGTTGATCACACGACCCAGTGTATCGGTCATCTTAGCCACACCGCCTTCCCATCCGTCACCTAATGCAACGCCGGCCTTATCAACCTCCTGTGTAAATGCGGCGATATCCTGCTTGGCTACACCTAGCCGCCCTCCTACTTCAGCAATCTTAAGCAGGTCAATCTTCTTGGTACGTGTGTCAAAATCAGAGAATGAGCGGGTAAGCTGTTCCACTTCCGCCCTGGCCATACCGGTGGTCTTCTCCACTCCCGACATTGCATCAGCCATCTTATTGTTACGGTCTACAACCTGCTGAAGAGAAAGGGCAAATCCTGCGAAAATAGCAAGACCGGCAGCCACTAAGCCAGAATAATGATTGAAGCGTTCTGCCAGGTTAGAGAAGGACATCGCAGTGGTACGGGCACCGGTACGAACTTCGTTCATCCGCCCGGTTACTAAATCCAACTGAGTCTGCAGATCCTTTGCAGGTTTTGTTCCGGGTATTACATGAGCCAATTGTGCACGCAGGAGCTGAGCTTCTTTACGAAGCTGAGACATTGTCATTTGGTTGATATCAAGCGCACCAGTTAGGTCGGTGATCTTCTTGCGGTTACTGTCTATGCTGGATTGATTCTTCTGAATCTCGGCATTAAGTTTCTTGAATTCGTCCCGATTGGAGTCTGTGACCCTCCCTAATTCCTTTTTCTTTTGCTTCAATTCCTCAATGGACTTCGCATAAGAGTCATTGGCTTTATTAAGATTATGGATTTCACGCTGAGCCGGATCCGAGTTGACAACAATTGTCAATCTCATTATCTCATCGCGAATCTGTTTTGCACCGGCCATTGGTTGTTAGTTTAGGTGCAAAGTTGCCGAAGGCAAGCCGCTTCCGTTGTGACGCGGTAATCAATGGTGGTTCCCCTTCATTGGTGGGCTTTCGCCCATCAAATTTCGGTGAACGCCCTATTGGTGGGCGTTTCGCCATATATCCCCGCCCATCGGGGGCGTGCGGTCGCCTTTTAAGCCTTTGAGCGGGTCGGCCCAAGTATTAAATTACATTTTCTGCAAAGTTTATCAATAGGGATTCCCTATTGATTTTCAGCACTTTGCAGAAGTTGGATTTTTGTAAAACCTATTTTTTTGATGCTTCGCCATACCATTACTTCGCTATTTAGAATTGTTTTAAATAGCTATCAATCAGCGAATTACTGACCTTTTTATCCGTTTTTTCGGATATTATTTCGTAAATTTAAGTAAGTAAATACTTAATAATGAATGAATTAAACACCAAGGCGAACGGAGCGAAGAAAGTAACTCCCGCCACAGCCACAGAAACGAACGCCAAACCGCAGAACGCAAAAAATGAGCAAATGAACCTCATTTTAGAGTCCAAAGCAGAAAAGCGCCTTAAAAACTTTGACAATTTTCAGCACCTATGCAAGAAATTTACTTTTCTGAAAATGAAATCCGACGATTTGAACGCCTATTTGGTAGGGCGTGACGGACTTAAGGAGACCATGACAATAACAAACACGGACGGAAAAATCTTTGAAATTTCAAACTCTCGTATTCTCTCCAAGATTTTGGAAATGTGCCAAGATGAACTTTTCACCCTTTTGGACGAGTGCGAAAAAGAAGTAATAACATTTGAAATCTAAAAAAGAAAGAGGGTGCAACTCTCGACCAGTGCACCCCTTTTTTTACCTAAGTAAAATATTAATGATATGACAACCATTAAGACTGTAAAGATAGAAAAAACGTCCGACATCGTGTTTCACGAATTGCAGAAGCAAGGATTTTCAAAATACTTTAATTGGATAGATTATAAATATTTTAAGAAGCTGGCAAAGCAGGAACGGCAGAACCGCCAAGAACTTGCCGAACGTATTACCGCCTATTTCCTTACGTACCATAATGAACTATCAGATTTTGCAGATTATGAATTTTAAGAAAGACGAAGGAATGACCCTAACAATAAAAAAATACAACGGCTTCACAATTCCCGCCAAAAGCGGGGAAGCCGTTTTCTATATACAGTCACACGGCTACAACGCAGGGCGACCACTAAAGGAACCGAAGCGTAACAGTTGGGAAGTCCGAACGAGCAGAAGCGCAGATTTTGAGATTCTTTACATAGTCTTTGAAAGTAAAATTTTACTGCCATTTGTGGGCGGTTCTGTGATTCCCTTTATAAGGTTGACCGACTATAAAAAAATAATTTCGCCAATCCTTAAAAATGCCATTCACGAGAACAGAATAATAAACGAACATTATTTGCAAATCAGAAAAATTGAGCAACAGCAACAGAATCAGGAAAAAATTAAAATCCTGATGCAAGACCTAAAAAAGGCAATTTCTCACCAATGTTTTAAACTAATCCAAACTACAACCACATGACCACCACATATCTACAGGAAATAAAATTGACACTAAGCAAGACCGAGGAACACCCCGTAAAATATGAGACCCTTGCACGCTCCACAGATGCCGCCGAACTATTTAAAAATTTATTCGCCGAAGAAATAACGATGTTTGAATCTGTTTTTGTGATATATGTAAATCAAAGAAATCAGCCCATAGGATGGCGAAAAATATCGCAGGGCGGAATTTCCGCATCTGTGGTTGATGTGCGTTTGGTGTTGGTTCCGGCTCTCAATTGTTTAGCAACCGGTTTTTTTATCTGCCACAATCACCCAAGCGGAAACCTACGACCCAGCGAGGAAGACAGAAGAATTACCAAACAACTAAAGGAAGTAGGCGCAATTATGAGCGTTCAGCTGATTGACCACATTATTATAACGGAAGATTCTTTTTTCAGTTTTGCAGATGAAGGACTAATTTAATAACAAAACCGCCCAAATAAGGCGGTTTTTTCGTTTGTATCCGTTTGTACACGGATATGGGCGTTTTTAAAATTTTCGGCTCCGCCGCGTTGCTATGGAGCCGAGCTGTGGTTTTTATTACTGCATGGCTTCGCGCATGATTATTTTACTTGGGGTCGCAATACCCTTGACTCTTCCTATTTATCTCATCTTCCAAATATCGCAGTAATGGCCTCCTATCAATAAGCTGCTTTATAGCGACGTCCCTTACCCATTCAGCACGTACCAATGGATTAAATTCACGACTGCCTGCATGGACTGTTTTCCGAATTCCCTGATCATTAGCTGCAAAGGCCATCATTCCTTCCAATCTCTTCGGAGCAGGCTTCGGCACCAAAAATATTGCAGCTTCTTTCATATTAGCAACACGCTGATTTACTCTCTGAATAACTTTGGCAAAATAAGCAAAAGCATCTGCCATATCTGACGCAGCAACAGCGCATTTTGAAAACCCCTCCAATTTTGAAGGGCTTAGCCAGTTCCGGTTCTGCAGACTCCTGATCTTACGGTTAATTCTTTTTTTATTGCTCATTAGTTAGAATTTATAGGTATCCTGTAACAAATCAAAACTTTCTTTGTTACTAAGTCCGGTGGTAATCATCTTAATAAACTCCTTATGATACTTTTCTGGAATGCTTTCGAAATACATTTCGGCCAGTACAGCCTGCATCCCATCACTCACTTTGCGAATTTCCATAGACAACTCTTGTTTTTTAATTCGGAGACGTATGCTCTTCGCAATTAACCGATAATAATCTGGAGAATTCATACCCAAATATACAAATTAATGCGTCTCCGGAGCATAGCTGGGACCTCCGCTCTGGCCTTTCATAATGCGCATGTATTTCGGCCGGCACATGTAATATTTCAGAGCATCAGACATGTTGGTACTCCACATCGGGCGCCTGGCCATTGTAATACTTTCTGAGGACTTATCTTTATAAATCCGACGTACACCCTTCATATCCGGCTTAATGATCTGCTTAGCCACTTCCATTGAGGATTTCAGTTCCTTGCACTGGAACTGATCTATCAGCAGCTTCGGAAGTTTGGAATTATTCTCAGAAAGCACAGTCATCATCAAGTTAAACTCCTCCTCCTGGTAAATGGTACTTTGGCCGATACTCATCAGGTTTACCTTCCACCCTGTTGGGCGGTCGTTTTCAAACTCAATATGACGCTTGATGGCCGAAGCTCTGTCATTCCCTGTCTTGTGATGCTGATTCCCGGAGCGGTCATAGTACAGATCCAGCACTTTCATTTTATGATTCTTGAAGAAATCACGAAACAGCCTGGCAATTTCCACTTCATTCTGTTCCAGCGTAAAGAAGTTTTTCAGGATCCGCTGTACCCATCCCTGCTCCTGACCAATTACAAGGCTGTTCATGTCCCCGAAATCCATTCCCCCTTCCAGTTTCTGGCGCGGATTAATATACCGAAGGCCGTCACTGGTAAGAACTGAGTCATCACCAAAACCAAACTGATGGTAAAACTCCAACAGAGCACCGTCATCGTAGAAATTCTTTCCGGTGAGATAAGGATAAAACTTTTCACCCTGCTTCACCTCCGGTTTCATGGTCAGGATAGACGTTCGGTAATCCTCCGGACCCAATATATTCAACTGCTCCTTAAACCAGTCTAACCGAAGGATATCGGCGTTGGCATAGGTAGACATCAGCAGGAACAGGGTAGAGTTATGACGAACCTTGGCCAAACGTTGGTTCCAACGGTTCAATGCACGTTTCTGGCGGTCATATTCCATGGCATCTTTGCGTGCCCAGGCTTTCAGTAGTTTGGTTTTAATGTCATTTACAGTCAGCGAAGCATGAAGTACAAGCTGCAGCTGCTCCACGTCCATATTTTCCTGCTGATCCAGGATCCAGTCGTACTCATTTGTACGCAGCAGGTTGGGCATATCGGTCGTGAAGGTTTTGCCCAGGTAATAATGTGAGGCTCCAAAGCGCAACCGCTCACCACGCATCGCAGGGAAAAGCCTGTCCAGTTTTTCTTTTACCAGATATTTGGCTTCGTCACCAAATCCATGCTGATACGAATCCCCGGCAGCGGAGGACACGATATCCATGCTCACGAGCTTGTAAAAACAGCCATTGTACCAGCTGATGGTATGTTTATAGGAAAGCGGTTTTTTATACGGTTTTGCAAAATGGGAAGGCGGGCGCTCATTTGTCACGTAGTGCACGCCTTCTTTCAAGCCTACATCGTTCCAACCCTTAATCATAGAAGGAACGGTATTACTCAGCAAATTGGAATAGTAATCACCGATAAAGGCAAAGTAAGCCCCCGGCATCGCTTTGGAGATGCGTATGCTCCTGCGGGCGAGGATCTGTGTACTCTTACCGGTGGCACGTCCGGCCACGGCATAAAGGTTGGTAGGATCCAACACCTCAATTCCCATTCCGGCAGGATTCAGGTACTGATATTCCGCATTGCCGCGAAACGTTCCATTAGGTTCTTCAAAGATCCGGTGCGCCATTACTCAGACTTTTTGTTTTCGTACGATTTCAAAAGTTTGAAAGGGAACGTATCGATCTCAAGTTTTGCGCGTTCTTTCACATTCTCCGGTACGTCCGGCAGGGCATCAATCTGTGCAGCCAGGTCGTTACGGTTTTCCGGCTCCTCACCAAACATCCGGATATCTGTGGAGAGAATCTGTATCTGCTTCATCAGATCCTCTTCCATATCGCCAATTTCATCTTTATCCAGCTGGAGAATCTGAGCCATCTGATACAGAATAGTGTTGGCTTCTTTAGCATCCTTGGCAGTTTTGGCCACGGATATTGCGAAAATGTAGTTTTTCTTCATCATATCCGCTATCAGATTTTTCCAAACCTGATTAGAGTGCTGCATTTCTGCCGAGAAATAGGAAATTGCATCTTTCACCAAACGTCTGGCCTGGTACCGCTGCAGTTTATTTACGTGAACCAGATGGGAAATAATAGACTCCTCATTTGGATAATCCAAATGCCGGCGATACATACCCCAAATCCTTTCCAGCATCAGACCGTACTCTGCCAACCGGGGCGGAATATTACCTGTTCCGGAGTCCATCCACTCCAGGAAGTCATCCAAAGAAATATCATCAAAACTATTCGCCACTGTTAAATATTTTCTGCCTTAAATCTTCAATCCTTTGTTCCTCCCACCTTTTGTCCATGATCTGCTTTGCCGTAAGGTTTCCCTTTTTGGCATTCTCCAGAACCACATTATCAGTAATGGCCTGTGCCTGATACAGTCCGCGCTTACAGGCATCTGATATCGGAGTGCCGTCTGTGCGGAAATCCCGCAGGAAAAGCCTTTTATTTCTTTTCAGAACACTGCAAATACGGTCCGCAGAAAAACCGGAGGCAGACAGTTCTGCAACCAGATCCAGTTCCTCCTCGGAAAGAGGGCACCAAATATTTATCGTTTCTATGGAGGATTCCAGATTCATTACTTTACAATTATTGCACAGGCGAGAGGGCTCGAACCTCTGACATCTGGTTTTGGAGACCAGCGCTCTGCCAACTGAGCTACACCTGCATTTGCCACTTATCGCTGTGGCCGCGCCCTTGTACGTTTAGGCCTCATTAAATTTCACGGATGCAAGGGCCTTTGCAACTGTACTGTGTCTGTCCCAACCGTCCGGGTTACGGTACCAGGGAAATGATTGCATCCAACACGTATGCGTTTCAGTTTATTTTGTGCACAACTTTACAGTCGTAGAATATTTCAGTCCGTAAGCGGAACACCGCTTCGTCGTTTATCATGCAATACTGTTCGTAGGCAGCATTATCGCCCCAGTTGCCACTTCCTTCTATGCAGAAATAATTATCTGCAGTCTTCAGCAGCGTAACCTTACTGTGGTTCCAGGTGTAGATTACAGTTACCTGATCATTACCCTGTGCCCAGGCGTTTATGGTATCGCAAACCTTCGGGTTCCGCTTCATCATGGAATCAGAGACCAACACCCGGATGCGTCCTATTTTACCCAACCGCTGCAACTCCTGAAGAGCTTCAACCACCCGCACCGAAATACTGTACGTTGTGGCCCACAACTCTTCAATATACTGAAGCCTGGAGATCCACTCCACAAAGGTGAAAGCGTTGAACTGAGCGAGTGTCTGCAGGAAATAAGCTTCACCGGGATCCGGCAGCTTTACCAGGTCCGCACTTAGCTTTTCCACCTTGTATGCCTGTACATTAAGGAACTTAGAGGTAAAGGCGGAACATTGCTCCGCCTTTTCGTTTTGGTTATCAGTACTTACCCCTATATCTGCCTTAGTGAACAGCATATTTATTTCTTCTCGAAAGTCTTGTTGTATTTGTCCTTCAGGTTTCTTTCCGTTTCAGCAAGACGGAACTTCCATGTTTTTACAAGATCTTCCTTGCCTTCCTTTTCGCGCTTGCTGATGTTTTTCTGAGCATTGGTGCGGTGCGTAATCAGCTCAGCTTCGCTCATTTCCCCAATTTCCTGCACGATTTTAAGATTAGCCAGTTTAGGATGCTTTCCTAAAACTTTACCTTCGGAATCGCGGTAAAAGTCCAGTTCAGCCTTGATCTCCTGATTAAGCTCCCACTTTTCAATGGCCGACTTGCCCAACACGTAGAGTTTCTCCAGTGCATCATCTGCATCAGCTGCGCCCATGGCTTCAGCATGATCTGCCGCATATTGGCGGTAGGCGGTCATCTTATCAGAAACCAGCGCTTTGTACTCGTCCGGAGTATTAGGATTGTCCAGGAACGGATATTCGTCACGAAGCTTGAGACCGCTTTTTACATCGTCCGGGAAAGTAAGAACCGTATTGCCTGCGCCCGTATCGGTACCGGCACCCGCTCCTGCATCAAGCGTAGGGGTCTGAATGGACTGCAGCTTATTGGTTTCGTCTTCCACTTCTTCCGGAGTATAAAGCAGGATTTCCTTTTCGGTGATGCTCATTTTTTTCATGATCTCATACCGAATGTTGGTCAGTTTGTCGGGAGTGTAACCCAATTGGTAATGGTATACCTCTCTGGCATCCGCAATTGTGGTGTAAGATTCCAGCAGCTCTGCGTAAAGCATCTTATCCTTCAGGCCTTTTTTATTGGCAAGGATCTTTAAAAATTCTTGTTTAGAGTTCATAACGAGTACTTATTTAGGTTAAGGAGTTATGGGATCTTTCAGATCTCATAACTATAATTTTTCATGATGTAAATTTTTCGGACTGCGATGTACAGGAACAGCGGGATGAGCCATGCAGGATTGTATGACGGAAAAGTCCAAATCCAACTAAAAAGATCGGCCAGCGTGCTGCAGCAGAACATGAGGACCGTAAGAAGATCCAACAGTGCGAAGAAGCAGGATTTACGGTAAAGGACATTCTGTGAAGGTTCGTGGCCCTGGAATTTAAGCACAGCTAATTCCAGCAGATAGAAACCCACGTACCCGAAGACGGAATAGGAACGCCAATCGTGGGGCCGAAAAACAATGGTACAGATAAAACAAATCAGGAACAGAACCTGTAAATAGAGTAAACGCTTGTGCCGGATATCCATCGCAATTATTATTTAGACAGCGAAGATAGAACCGGGCGTTCGCCCTGGTTGTGACGCGCAAAAAAGACCGCCCTGTGGTGTGGAGCGGTCTAAAATCACCAAGCAACTTTCCTGAAGGAAAGAATATTATTTGAACGCTGTATATGCGTACAGCAGTGAAATTGAAGAAAAGTAAAGTTCTAATTTACGGTCATTATATTTTGGTTGACCTTCGTATCCAGAGTATCTGTTGTTACTCCAGAATTTTGGCTCAAGAGACTTGCATCGTGGGTATTCCTCTTTATGCAGCCTTCCTATTTCAGCCAGAACGGTCTTTTCAAACTGATCCCGTTTCTCATCTTCCACAATTAGCCTGTCCAGGGTTTGCAGATAATCATAAACAGTACTCTGCAGTTTGTTTTTTGTGGCACTCCCATGCCCAAAGGTTACTATATACATATCGTGGAGTTTATGGATTCGTAATTAGATAAAACTTCTGTTCTTCGTAAGCAGCGCTTACGTATTGGTCATCATCTACAAGAACCATCAGTTGGCCCTCTCTTTTCCAGAGCGAATGCGCATCTACCGTTACGCCTTCAAAGCTCACCATTTCTTTAGTGTTCCGGTAATACATCGCGGTAGGATTTGAGTTCGTCGTGTATATCGTCAAAGACCCTGGAATTTCTTATCTCCAGTTCGGCCAGACAAAAAAAGAATTCTGTGATCTGATAAGTTTCCATTGTTTTTTCAAAGAAGTGATCATTGGTTGCCGCTTGAAATGCGTCACATACTTTTTTAATGCAGCCGAATTTCTCCCGAAGCATAAATACCGCTTCTACAATTTTGTTTTCAACTTCAGTGATCTCATGTCCATCTACAGGACGCCCGTAAGTACAGTTAGCCATTTTTCAATTTTTTATTGGTTGTACTTGGTCTTGTAGTTCCGGTAGGCATTCAGTTGCGCTTTGGCTGTGGTGGAGCCAAAGGCATAAGTTTCACGGTCTTTACGGTTGGAAATTCTGGCCATGTAAACGCCATTGAAGTCCAGGAAGGCAACAGTAAGGGATTCACGGTTGCGGGGTGCGGTGCTCGTTTGAGCGGTGGAGAGTTTGTTTAGCATTTTATAATAATTTAAAGGTTTCCTCTAAAATCTCCACGAAATCGGGCATAGAAAAACCCCGACTTTCGTGGATGTCGCTAAACAAACTCTCCGAAGAAAGAACCACTACTTGCCGGGGCAATATTTATTCGAAAAAAAAAATATATCGGATTTACCGAAGAGTTTGTTTAGCGTTACAAATGTAGCGTTATATTTATAACACGCAAACAAATTTTATATTTTTTTACCAATCATCTTTACTGATTGATTTTTTGTCCATTTCATCCTTTAATGTATTGACCATGGTCGCCACCTCTTTATCTATGTGATCATAAAGTTCCTTAGAGACTTTTTTTCTAAATTCCTTTCCTCCAATCATTACTGTATCCCATGCTTTTACTACATCGCCATCATTTAACAAACCTGCTTTTTCATGAATAAAGTCCGAGAAAACAAATTTGTACCTCCCGTCCTTACTTGAGACAGTTACATCGAACTTTACTTTGCCCGATCGCTGGCCAGTACCCATAAAAATGTTACTGGTAAAATCAAAACTTCCACGCCCAACAATGGTATTGTTGTCAACATCATCTAACTGAATCACATACTTTGGATTATTAAAAACCTTGGTAAACCACATCTTCGAACTTGCATAAAGTTGCTTTGCAGTTTTGTTACTGTCAGAAACCTTGACCACTTCAGAATAAGAAAGTGGCTCTCCATACTGAGCTTTCATCGATATTGCTATCAACAGAACAAAAACAATGTAAATCTTCTTCATAAATAAATTTTCCCAAATATAGGAAAAGGAGCGTTATAGATTTGGGCATAAAAAAAAGGGAATCACTTCCCTTTGTTATTTTCAACCTTAACGGTTTCCTTTACGGTTGTCTTCGGATTCTTTTCCGCATACTCCTTGGTTACAATTCGGCCGGTACTGGCGTCTCTGTAGATAGTTCTGGTTTCTTTTTTCTGTGCCATGTAATTTGTGTTTTATTTTAAATAAAGGTATAAAAAATGAACATCAAAATACATTGATGCTCATTTTTAGCTAAATATGATTCACAAACTAGCTCCACTCCCTGAAGAATTTCCCCAGTGCAGCTTCATATTCCGCAAGCTTGTTGGCGGAAAGCGGGTAATCCCCTTTTAATACTTTGCGCAAGTAATCATACTGGAGGCCGTACCGCTCACAAAAGGCCTTCATATTGAGCAATGCAAAAATCTCATTGAGTTCTTTCAGTTGTTTTTCCATATTATAAAGATACGCAATTTAACCGATATAACGGATATAATCTAAATTTCTTTATCCTGGAATGTTCGGCGCATTTCCTGAGCCACATCCTCACCTGCACCATAGATCAAGTCTTTCATAATGCCGTTATAATGGCCCATAATAATACGGTTGTGGACCTCGTGATGCTTCTTTTTTTTCTTAGCTCCCTGCACGGTGCGGGTTTTCATATCCACAAAACGGTGCTCTATGCGGTGTGTGAGCGACAGTGAGTGGTCATCCGTTACATAATGATGCTCCCGCCAGATATCCGATGTAAACCCGGACATTCCTTTGTTCTGGGCATCCTTCATTTTTCGGCTGTGCTCCTTCAGCGTACGTTCTACATGCGCCCGGAAAATAGGCTGATCGTCATTCTTTCTGTCGGCCAGTAAGTCCATGGCTTAAAACGGCATAAATGATTTGGAGTCGATCTGCAGTTCATAGCCATTGCACTGGGCTTTCCTGGAAACAGCCCGGATTGTAAAATCAAACTGCAGCTGATCGCGGGAACAGTTCAAAACTTCTACTTCAAACAGTTCGGCAAGAAACCTGCGGAGTGCAGCCAGAGTTCGGGAAAACACAGCAAGATATTCGTCACTGTTCTTAAAGCTTGTAGAATCCACTTTCTCCAGAAAGAAAAACTGCAGGTAGGAATATGTGCCGGCATTATCCTCCTCACCATGCCCGCCGTAACTGGGAATTACAGACATCAGCAGGATATTGTCCGCTTTTTTGTGGTCCTGAAGATCTTCGGCAAGCTCATCGTCTGAGGCTACAAACATTTTTCGTTTAATCTCCGGAATGTTGGCGGTCACTTCGGCCACCTTTTCCCGGAGCAGTAGAGGATCTATCATCAGTTTTTATTTTTTGCTTTTTCTTCCTGGGATTTTCTCTCGGCCTCTTCCTTGCGGCTGCGGATAAGCAGGTCATGCATCCGTATCAGGATCATCATGGCATCCTCTTCCCGCATTTCCTTTAGAGTACCGAATACACCACTCTCAGCCAATTGAAAAGACGTGGAACGCATGGTAAGGCTTTCCGGTTCATTGGAAGTCGGTTCCGGCTGTTCCTGATTAGGATCTGCCTGGAACAGCAGGCGCAAATCAATTTCTTTACCGTCTACCAGGATCACACATTCTTTAGTGAGGAAATTGAAAAAGGAAACAAACAGCAGATAAAACCCGTATACGTATCGCACGTCCAAAAGGTCAAAGAATTTTATACGGTTATCCATATTCACTTTGCTGTACTTCTCGCCTTTCCTCAGGTAGAATATAGCAAAGAGCCTCACCATGTGCTCAAAATCACCTGTTTTAACGTAGTTCTGCATCTCGCCCACTCCATCTTCAAGCTGTCCATACTGCATGCCCTGAAACGAATCCTGCGGACCGTAGAACGTGTGCAGTTTATAGCTCAATGATTTTACCGGATTATGAATGTAATCCTGAATCAGGTGCATGCGCTTGTCATCATCCAACCTGAAAAAAGAATTAAGAACTTCTGAGGCCATATAAATATTCTCCCACTTTTCCTCCTCCGCGGGTTCGAACATACTCTCAGACGGCACCATGTTCATCAGGTTGTACAATGCCAGTACCCGGAATTCTTTCAGGTCTATTTCAGCCATCTGATACATGAGTACCAGTTTGGAAATATCAAGGTATTGCTGTTTGCTACATTCGCCCAGGTTCTCAGGGATCCAGATGCGCTTATCAATGTCGGGAAATTCTATGGAGTGCATGTACTTATTTTTGTAAAAATACAACAAATTGTATAGTAGCTTATGAAGTGGTGACAAAACCGTCATCCTCTGAAAAGTTAATCCGCGGCCTTGATGTATACACCGGCTGCAACTTTTTTATTTCCACTTCCAGGGTTTTCAGAAGTCCTTCCATTTGCTGACGGTAATACAGTGAGGCTGATTCCTTATCATAGCCGGAACCGCTTTTTGCTCCTCCAGTCATCAAACCATCAGGAAAGAGCTGCACCGAATATTTCTGAATCCCGTCTGCCATGGCAAAATACACACAGATATTCTGAATGAGCGTGAAAATATGCGAATCCTTAATTGCTTTATATTCCTGGAACCGGCTACCCATGCGCCCGATTATTTCACGCTGCTCACAAAGCCGCAGCGACGGCGCCAGCTTGAAGAACAGATAATGCGAATCGTTAATATGAACGTATTTCTGAAACTCGCTGAGATTGGGAACGTACAGTCCGGAATACTGCAGTATGAAATCACTGGAGGAAAGCTGATCACTATCGGAGATAAAGGCCATTACTTCATTAAGCGCCCGGTAATACGCCCTGTCCAGCTCCGCATCACTTTTGTTGATCTGCCATTCGAAGGCGCCCACGCTGTGATCGTCCCTGCGGAACATTCTGCCATTGTTTGTAAATGAAAGGTCAGCGACCTTCGCCCATTCCTTGAAACCGTAACCTGCAACCGCGTACTTCACAAGATCCAGCAGTTCCTGCTTCTCTTCATTTTCCGATGGCTCCGCAAACTGAGCTTCACAGATCTCGTAATTCTCTTTACCTATAATGGAATAAATTTCCCGGGATGCGGTACGCAGATACGGCCACACTTTAGCCACCTCAATATCGGCATCACTGATACCTAATACCTCGCGGATCTCTCCCTCCTGTTCTTTATTGAATAGTATTTTCATTATTGCGGTTTGTTTTTTGGCCGGTCACTTTTGGTTTGGTCCTCCTGGCGCTGTGCCTCTTCGTGGAAGAATCCAAGCTTGAGTTTCTTTTCGGGAAAATTAATTGAAAGCGCATAGTTGATGGCTTCCATTACAATCATTTCAGGAATCCTGGTACCGGTAAGTTTGTACATCAGATAGGCATAAAGCTGTTCAGAACCGGAATCGCTTTTGCCCTCACCGGAAATGCCCGCCAAAGATTTATGAATACCTATTGCAGAGGAAACCGCGGCATCAGACTTATCCGAGATCTTAATCTGCGTTTCCACAAATTCTTTGATATTCTGCTCAATAGCTTCAATCTTCCAACCCAGTTCCGTAAGGTTGGTGCCGTCCGGACTGTAGATGTTTTTGGTGTGCCAGATCTTTCCGGCATTACCTTCGCCTGAAAGTGTTTTTATGATAGACTGGAAAAGCTCGCGTTCGTAATCTACCAACATTGATTCCTCGTAATCAATTCCTTTAGCCTGGCAATCGGCCTGCATTTCCTCGCGCTTCTTATCCCAGAAGGCAGCTGGAGAAGTAACGTGGTATTTTGCATTCATGGAAAACTTGGACAGCGCTTCCAGAATAATTGGAATTGCGGTGCTGCGACGGATCCACTGCAGGGCACCGAAAATAGTCGGTATAGCGTAATAGTCCGTAGCAAATGAATACTGTCGGGCGTAATGAATAGAGCGTCCCGCCTTAAACGGTTCCCTGGGATCAAACAGCGGATAGACTTCGTAACCAACCGGAGAGAAAGCCAACATGGAATCCGACGCAAAGACGTGCGTTGCTGCAGCCGCATCCTGTTCACGCCCTAAGCGCGTCCACAAAGGGTTGCGATGCTCCAGACTGTGAATCCTGTTTTTACCCAGCCGGCCGGACCGGGCATTCACCACTTCCGTAAATGCGCCCTGCATAAATGCCACATCCACATCAACCTTATGCAGGTATTTCAAATAGTCCCAGGAATCAAGCCACTCCTGTACGCCCGGATCATGAGTCCACTCACGTGCAGGCTTGCCATCCACCAGAACATCTTTATAAAGATTTGGACCCTGACCCCACAGCAGCTGGATTTTCTTTTCCATGATGCCCGGAATGTTCGGGTTATTGTAAATGGTATCCCGAAGCAGTTGCGGCATGCTGTTGCGCACACCGTACGGGATTATCTGCACGTCACCAATTACCACCGGCGAGAATCCCCACTGAAAGGATTCCACTGTACCCTCGCGGTCGTGAGACATCTCCCTGGGCAGGTCCTCTGTACTGTATGAAAAAACAGTTGAAGGCGTAGAGACAATGGCTCCGCCTTTACGTTTGTGAATGGTTACTTCTTCTGGTGTTGCGCTTGTTTTATAGCCTATCATGGGATTATTTTTCTACCGTTCAGTTCTCGTAAGAGTGGCCAGTAAAACTGCCTGTACTCCCCCGAAGGACGGATGAAGCTAGCCAGTGTGCCACTCTTTTTACTTTGGTTCCTGCGGTAACCCTGGGTAAGGATGATGTTTTCCTCTTCTACAATTCCCTTGGAAGTCTTTTCCGTTTCATTGAGAGAGAGAAATTTTATGGTGCACGGGATGTTCTGCCGGGAAAGTTCCCGCATTATCTCCATAGCGCGCAAAGGTGTTACCGGCTGATCCATGGTGCGAAGATGAAGCGAACGCCTGAAAAATGTTGTGACGCGGTGAAGTGCGTAAAACAAAAAATTCCTGCACCGAAGCACAGGAATTACTATGTAGAAATGTTTCGTATTACTTTCTCCAGCGTTCAATCAGAATCGTATTGGCGCCGCTTCTGAACACCTCGAAGGTGATAGATGCACCTGCCAGAGCTTTCCACTGTACGCCATCCTTAAGCAGGATCAGTACGGGAGTCGTAAGGTCTTCCGAAATGGTTCCGGCCTTAGCAGGATCTGATTCCTGACCTACGAAGGTCACCTGGCTAGCGGTAAGATCATCCAGCGATGTAACGGACAGAGGTTGTGCAGCAGCGGTAGTAGCTACCTTTTGTACCGGAGCAAGGTCTGTAAGTGCACCTGTAAAATCCACAGTTGCCCAGTTCTGCTCAGCGGTGTTCAGTACACCATTGTACAGCATGTAGATATTCTTACCTGCAATTTCCTGTTCAAAGGTAAATTCGAACTTGGTACCGTCGCTGCCGGATTTGTGGCTGGATTTAAAGATCAACGGCTCACACGGACGTCCCAGAACCTTTACAGGATCTGAAGACTGACAGCCGGGGATAAACACAACAAACTCTTCGTCCATCATATTTCTGGCAAACTCCAAAGCTTCCAGCTCAGTACCAGGATGGCTGCCCACAAACTTCACCTTGAAGCCCCTGGCGTCCTGTTCCCCTTCGGTCTCGTAGGAATATTCTCTTCCAGTGGGCGTAATGTATATTGGCACTAAACCCTTTCCGTCCTGAAAGACCGGCTGACCTGTGAGTAATACGTTATTTGCATCAGTATCCGGAAAAGATACCAGATCCTTCACCAATGCCAGATATGCAAATCTGGACCCTGTACTTGGAGCGCCAGCACCTGCGGCCGGCTTGTCTAATTTTTTAAAATTATACATTGTTAAATTGTTTTAATGGTTAGAAAAAAGGGCTCCGGTGTACGAAGCCCGATTCAAATATTACCCTCTGGCGATGTCGTACCATACGCCACCGAAGTTTTTGAGGGTTACGAATTTGGCATCCGCATCAAGCACCGCACTGGAGCTCATTACAATCTTACCGGTAATGGAGGCTACAGTAAGCGCACTTTCGGAACCGTAAATGGTAATTGTAGTTCCTTCGTTACCGCCTGTGATGCCGATAAGTGTACCTTCAGCACCTTCATACTTCTGTACCGCGCCATCGCCGGCATCGACAGCAAGATTATCAAAGGTTACCGTAGCAGGGACGTTGGTAGGGAAGCTTGCTACTCTTGCCAGTTCCTTATACGTTCCGTCTGCCTGTACCACCATAATCAGTTTGTACATGGTCTTAGGGTCAAAGTTGGCAGTCAGGTCCAGGTTACCTGTTTCACCTACTTTATCCAGAATCTTGGAAGTAGTTACCATGTTCTTATTACCCGTAATCTCTACAATGGTTCCGGCAGGCAAACCTGTTAATGTGTGAACATCGGCTACCATTTCAGGGTGTACATACAGCCTGTTGTAGTTAATTTCAGTCGGCGCGGAAAGATGTTTACCGAATAACGGTACAGAAACCGTATCAGGGAAGATAGGCTCATCATTCACCCAGATAAACTGCGCAACACCACGGAAAGAAGAACCGGCAGGCAGCTTGAATCCTGAGAAAACGAAAGCAACACCAAAGCGGTAATCTGCATGGATGTAAGTATCGCGCTTCAGTTCCTCCAGCCTGTACATTTCTTTCTCGGCTGGAAGATATTCCAGAACTTCAATATTCTTTTCGTCTGTAATAAACATCAGATTAGAACCTTCCAACTGCTTCAGTCCCACAAACTGGATGTTCGGATAACCGTCGATATAGTTGATCTTGTTGGACGTATAATCATTATTCAGCCTGTTGATATCCTTGTAGTTATCCTGCACTTTAATGATGTTGGTGGGAGACATGTAGAACATCATCCCCGGCTTGTTACGGATAGCAAGCGGTAAAGATTCCACCATACCTTTGGCGTATTCGTACGCATTTGCCGAAGTGAAACGGCCCAGGGTGGATACGTAAGGCGCAATTTTCCCAAATACATCACGGAACATATACAACTGGTGACGGATCCCGGACTGCGCGTTCAGGAAGTGACCCTTTGTTTTAATACCGGCAATGTTTGGCGCGTAAATACCATTGATACCACCTTCAGCGTCTTCCTGTCTTGCCTTTTTAGAAACTTCAACCAAAAGCCAGGCGATAAAGGAATGTTTGTACGGAGAGGAACCGTCGAAATTGAAAATTGAATTCAGCCAGGAGTTTTCCAGCTCCTGCAATTTGTATCCGTCGAACTCCAGATCAATCTGGATTCTGTAGATTTTTCTTTTCTCCGCATCAATTAACATTTCCAGTCCAGGGGTCCAGTCCGGCTTTCTTGCCTGAGTTACAGATCCCAATTCGAAAACAGCATCAGACACCTGATCCAATACTCCGAATCTCTTCGGCCAGAATTCAGGAAGGCCATACTGTTCAGTATACAGATCACGCAGAAACGTAGGATTCTGCACCTGAAATTCCCGAAGGTCTTCGTTCAGTCTGGTAATTGTGGAAACATCTGTAAAATCTGTTTTCGCTGCAGACTTACCGGCAGCTCTCAGGTTCCAGTTACGGCCTTCGAAAGCAAAGATTTTGTTTGTTGCCTCCGGGTGGTTACCGAAAAGATGAGAAGTAGTGGACAATGTAGCTGCCAATGCAACTCCTGTAAGTACAGCCAGTCTAGCGTTCTTGGTCATGGGTTTAGGTTCTGGAGTGTTTTGCAGTGCGTCAATAGTAGCCTGCTGTTCCTGCACTAACTGAACAACCGCCTGTGCGTTTTCCTTTACCGGTGCTGCCGCACTCTCAGGAGCCGGTGAGCCATCGCCGTCCTCACCGCCTGCATTCCCTTTCAGCACGGAGGCTAGAAGCTCATTTGCAGCCTGCTTATCCGCCTCGTCTGCCTGTTGAACACCAGCTTCCTCGGCGAGGATATCGTTGGCAACTTTTACGAAGTTCTCGTAATTGGGTCCGGTAAAGGTGTTTTTTAATTTCGCCTGCTGCTCTGCATCCAGAGCCAACTGCCCACTCTCATCTTTTGGGAGTGCCTTAATACCCAGGGTTGCATAAGCCACCGCGAGTACCATTTTGAATTTTTCTTTTAACATGGTTAAAAAGTTTTATGGTTAATTATTCTGAAAGTTCTGCTAAGGCCTCCGCCATCTGGAAGGCTTGTTTCTCGTTACCGATACTGTGAATCATACCCAGTTTCAGGGCTTCATCCGCTGAGAAAGTGTCGGCCTGGAATATCCGGTCGTCATCGCCGATGCCTGGCATCGCAGCTTTTACATCAGCGACAAAGATTTGCTGAATAGGAGCAAGTTCATCCTGAATCCTTTTTTTGAAATCCTCGTCTTTGCCTTCGTAGAAATCGGACAATGCTTTGTTCTTGAGATCGGAACCAGGAGCGTTGATGATCATCACCGAGTAGCCGTCTTTTTTCATAGCTTCTCTGGAATCCACCAGTATGCAGGTAGCACCAATGCTCCCGATACGTGGCGAGATATTTCCTTTGGCCATAATATGATCTGCTATAAGACAGCTCATCCAGTAATGAAGTGAGCACAGGTCGTTGCACAGAACCACAATCGGTTTCTTTTTCTCCAGCGCAAATTCCTTGAAAGCGTTTATAGCCGGAACTGCTCCACCCGGACCGTCTACATCCAACACGATGGCCGAAAACTTATCATTCTCATTCATGTAGCGCAGTGCATCCAGATAATCATCTGCCCCATAAGACCACCAACCGCCATAGGTTGCCAGAGGCCCTACCATCTTCATGTATCCGATTATTTTATTCTCCTCGGTTCTGCCATAGGATGCGGAACCTCCGGAAGCCTGTGCCTGGAACTGGGCGAGAAACGTTTCACGGCTAAGGATATCACCACTGTTCTGCCCAAGCAGAAAACGGTTTGCAATTGTTTCAAACTCCTGCACATGAGAAAGCGATATAAGCCACTTGTTACGAAGGAGATCAAAGATGAAAGAGTTGTTATCCATAGTATTTGTATTGGTGCAAAATTGTTAATAGACCATACAAAATGTTGTGACGCGCAGAAGCGGCCATAATTGGACAAAAGAAGATTGCTACAAAAAGTATCAGGAATAATTTTGAAAGCGTTCCGAATTATATCAGCTTTGCAAAATGAAAATGCGCGCTACTATTGTTGAAGAAGTACAACCGGCCGGAACATCCGTAATAATGCAGTTTGAAGCTGATCCGAAAAAGCAGCATTTCGAAGTTCACTTCCGGGACTGGAACCCTTACCGCAATAAAATGCGCAAGTGGGATCTTTGGGAATTGAAGATTACCTGGGAAACGGAAATCTTTGAGGACCCGAAAGGAAAGAAAAGTTACTTCACGCATTTGATTGCGAATAATGCGGTGAAGTTGTCCGGGATAATGGATTAAGTTGGTAGCGACATTTGTGTCGTGACCATGCACAAAAAAGCCCCTAACTCGTAGGGGCACAGATATAGA
Organism: uncultured Chryseobacterium sp.; assembly: GCA_964468335.1. GTDB lineage: Bacteria > Bacteroidota > Bacteroidia > Flavobacteriales > Weeksellaceae > Marnyiella. The sequence goes on from CAYXUO010000006.1 coordinate 32,565, forward strand.
ACTTCTCATTTTGGCAGATTGGTTGGCTGCCTTAAAAGTTATTCCACTGGAAGTGCATCCAGTCATAGTTTTTTTCGCGACCCAGGGAAACAAAGCCGTGTTTGTAAAAAATATCAATCATTGCTTTGTATTCAGGTCGGGCAAAGCGTGCGGTTCTGGCTGTCTCCTGTAATTTATTTCTTTCCGGATCTAAGTCAACGGCCAGTCCCCATGAGTGCACGGAAAAGTCCGAACCACCCCGCATTTTGCGGTAATTAAAACAGCCCCCAAAAAGGTCTATTCCAAGTTCCTGTATCTTCTTAAGTCCGTACACCTGCAGTATCTCTGCAAAGACAGCCCGCAATGCGGGAGCGATTGCACGGTGACAACTCATTTTATTTACAATCACCTTCTTATCCCACGCCAGGCGCATAGGGTAAGGGAGCTCTATCTGGGTTAGATATCCGGCGCCGCCCTGGTTCGGCATTCCGTACTTCAGTTTGTATTGGGTTACAGATTTCATAGCTTAAATTTAGGTTTATAGATTTTCCAAAGCAGCTGGACTGCCGCAAGCAAAAAAACACCGGCCAGCATCCACACGTACCACGGTATTCCTTTCTTCAGAATGGATTTCGCCAGACTTTCGTTCAGGGTTTTTACTTTCTCCAGCAGCTTGGTTATTTCCTCCTTTTTTTCGCTGATCTCGGAATCCTTTTGAGTGATAATACTTTCCTGTTCCGTGACCTTCTGGGAAAGACTCTCCGACTTCCGCGTTTCCTGCTCCAGGGATTCGGTTACGGATTCCAGTTTGGTGGATAAAGTGGATTCATTGGAATTGGAGATCCTGGTACCCTCGCCGCCTTCAAACTTATACGTATTGCCTTTGCTGTCTGTGACTTCTACAGGACCCTTGGGATTGTCCACGGTAAAATCTGAGCGTTCTTTCTTATCCAGCTGTTCCTGCAGTTCCGTGCGCTCTTTTTTCAAAGTTGCGATTTCGGAGGTCTTACGCTCCAGTTCGGTCTTGGTATTGGTTTCACGGGATTCGGTTTCAGAAATTTTTGTATTGAGCTCGGAGATCCGGCGTTCATACATTTCGGTTTTGGATTTACTTTCCTCGGTGAGGCGGGTGACTTCTTTTTTTAAACCACCGCATCCGAGCAAACTAATCAGGAAAATCGGTACGAGGATTAACAGAATTGTCTTTTTCATTGTTTTCTTTTTTAAAATTTTCTAATAGGTTGATAAAGGCTTCTTCTTTATTTTTTAATAACTCAATGATCTGCATAGCCGAGGCTTCCGTCTTACGCCGCACTTTATCTTCAGCTTTTTCGCGCACCGACTTAAACTCCGTGAGAATTAAAGCTGTGGCCGCCAAAATGGTAATGAAAGGAATGGCCGAAAGCGGGAAACTGAAGAAAAAGGAGATAGGCAGCAAGGCATCAAACAGAAGCGCGAAAAACATGGAAGCGTAATAGAAAACAAACTTTTCTATACTGCGTTTGTATCCCTCACTGGATCTGAGTTCATTGAGCTTCCTGGCTTTCTGGATACCAAAAAACAGGTCTATCAAAATAGCGATCAACACACCGCCCCAGGCCATACTTACAACGATCAGCTTCTGCAATATGCCGGCATAGTCGCTATTTAAATATTCTGTTATCATACTTCAAATAATATCTTTAGTGGATTAATAAGGCCACCACGCCACCGGCAATAGAAAGCAGTATATCCAAAATCTCAATCGGCATTTGCCTACGGATCTTCCAGAATAACTCCCACGCAACAGGCGCAATTATCACTATTGCCACCAACACCCACAAAGGCAGCGTAATTGCACACATGAGTAATGTGACGGCGAAAAACATCAGCAGGAAATGCCTGGCGTAATCGCTTCTTAATATTTGCTCTGCCTTATACATGATCGTAATCCGGGTTTTGGTCCATAAACTCCTCCAGTGTGCCAATAAATACTTCGGCATTGGAATGATACTCCAGGCCTGCCCTAACTTCGGCGATTACCTTTTGATCTTGGCTGTTGTACAGCACTATTG
>CAYXUO010000007.1:0-32858 GCA_964468335.1 uncultured Chryseobacterium sp.
CCCAATGCTCTCAGTAAAAAAATTAAGATGCAGTTCAATAAAACGCCCTCCAGAATCATCCAGGAACGGGTAATTCTGGAAGCAAAGAAGCTCATTCATCTTACCAGGAAAAACATGAAGGAAATTGCTGCGGAACTTAATTTTGAAGACGAATTCTATTTCAGTAAGTACTTTAAGAAGCACACCGGCGTTTCACCCACAAAATTCAGGGACGAAACCGGCATCTCAATTGTGGCAGATCTGTACAAATGACAGCCTGAAAATTCCATTTCCTCACCTTTATTTTCAACATAGATTTGTTAAAAAATAATCCTATGTTAGAACTTTTAGCAAATTCGCAAAAATATTTTTTCCATTCCCTCCGGGTTGGAATTTTTATCGTCATGGCTTGGATAGGTGGCCTGAAAGCCTTTCAATATGAAGCAGACGGAATTATACCTTTTGTAGCTAATTCGCCATTTATGAGTTTCTTACTGAACAGTAAGGTTTCCGATGCAGACAATTATAAACTGCACAAAAACAGGGAAGGCGAATTGGTACCGCAAAATATTGAATGGCACAAAGCTAACGGCACTTATACCTTTTCCTACGGCTTAGGTGCAATGATCATATTCATCGGAATTCTGGTTTTGCTGGGGATATCGATGCCCCGGGTTGGGCTGGCAGGGGGCTTTCTTACTTTCGGAATGTCCATTGTTACCCTCAGTTTCCTGGTCACTACGCCCGAAACGTGGGTTCCCAACCTGGGTGGACCAGATCATGGATTTCCATTTCTTTCCGGTGCCGGCCGACTGGTACTGAAAGACCTGATTATGCTTAGTGCCGGACTTTTGGTGGCTTCAGACTGTGCGAAACGTATTCTCACGAAGAGGAACTCATGTAAAAACATCAGCAGCGTTTAAATTGTTATCCACCTTAAACTGTCAGGATTGTAGGAAAGGAAAATATGGTTTATTTTTAGGAACCGGAAAAAAGTGTTTAGAAAGAATATTCAGTAAGTTTTGACTTCCCACCTGTGAGGCAGCTATGATACTCCTGGGAGTGAAAAAATCAATGACCTAAGCGCTCTATTCATGAGCAAGCCTGGCAGTCAGCTTCCTGTACCGATAATCACTAGATTTACAGAAAAATATTATTAATGAAGCAAGTTTACTCCCTGATCCTCGTTACGCTGCTGACGTCCTGCATTTCTGTGAAGAAGTTTAATGAAAGACTTCTGACTCCTGTTGCTGCCGAAAAATTAAAGGAAGATGTGGACTATGCTTACACCAACCTACAGAAACTGCACCCGAAACTCTACTGGTACATTTCCAAAGACAGTCTGGACAGCAGATTCAGTGAAGTAAAGAACAGTATAACACAACCTCTCACCCCAGCTGAGTTCTACCAAAAATTAGGACCTGCGATCGCGGATGTGCGGCAGGGACACCTTAGACTGGTACCGCTGGAACGCAGGTTGCTTAAAAAAGAGAGGAAGGCTCTGGAACAGCAGAAAGGACTTTTCAGCAGATACAACTTCCTGGTGGAAGAAGACAGGATCTTTGTGAAGGACAATGCCGATAAAGTACCCCATATGGCCGTGGGAACCGAAATTTTAAGTATCAACGAAGTTCCGGTTAAAGAAATGATAAGCCGCTACCGGCCACTTATTAACAGCGACGGTTATAACACCACCTTTCTTGACTATTCCATGGCTCGGCGTTGGCCCATATTTTTTACGGCAGAAAAAGGTATCCTGGATTCCGTAAAACTTCAGACGAGGCTTGAAGATAAAATAAATACTTTCTGGCTGAAGCGCGAGAAACAAACTGTGGCTGAAAAGAAAAAAGAAGAAGAAAAAAACCGGAAACTTACCAAAACCCAGCAAGGTAAGACCAAAGATTACAATATTGTCACGCGGAGTTTTAACCGTGACCTACAATTCCCGACCGCGGACAGTTTGGTTGCGTACATGAAAATTAAAACCTTTTCCGGTACCTATTCCAAACGATTCTACAGGGAAAGTTTCCGCACGCTGAAAAAGTCTCCCGCAAGGTATTTAATTATTGATATGAGGGACAACCTGGGTGGCTCTCTTTCAGAGATCAATAACCTGTACTCATATCTGGTTCCAGAGAAGTTCAGGTTCATAAAGGATATAGAAATTACAAGACCGGCAGCTATGTTCCAGGCAAATTATTTTTCTGAGTTTCCTATTATTACAAAACCGATCGCGATAGTTGGCTACCCCTTTTATCTTGTGGGAACTACCCTCTCGACCAAAAGAACAACCGAGGGTTATTTCCTGCGAAACAACGATCTCTTTTCAGTAAAATCGCCAAAACAGGATCATTATACAGGCAAAATTTATGTCTTGATTAATGGAAGCAGCTTTTCGGCTGCATCCATCCTACCCTCCAAACTTAAGGATTCGAAGCGGGCCATTTTGGTGGGTGAAGAAACCGGCGGTGCCAACGACGGAACAGTAGCGGGCCGCTACTCGACCAAGAAACTGCCTCATTCCAAACTGGTCCTTCCTATTGGACTGATGCTCATACAACCTGATATTGAATTTTCAGGAAACGGAAAAGGTGTGGTTCCGCACCAGCAAATCATTCCAAACCGGCAGCAAATTCTACAAAAAAAAGACATCCAGCTGGAGTGGATTCTGCAAGACATCAAAAAAGATTCTGCGCAATCTTCTCAGCCGGATGTTACATTCTAAGATAATATTTAAAATTCAAAAATAAACCCGAAATACGGCAGTGGTGTTGAACGGTCACTCTCGCCGGTTTCCAGTTCGTAATACTGCTGATTCTGCGGTGCTGCCGGATTGGCAATTACACCGTTACCCTGAGCATCGCGCTGCAGATTGACTACGGGCAACGCACTCGGACTTTTAGATCCATACGCATTAACTAAATCAATATAGGCAGTTAGCTGCCATTTGTTGAAAATCCATTTCTTTTCACCACGAATGTCCAACTGGTGTGCAAGGTTACCGCGTGAACTGTTTAACAGCGTGTAATTCTGTACCGGTCCGTTGGCAACATTCCAAATATTGACCAGGGCGCTGCGCTGGAGATCATAAGGCGTTTCCGGAAGTCCCGACTGCATACGGAAACGTGCACCAACATTCCAGTTTCTGCTGAAATACTTACCGGTAGTGACCGACAGGATATGTCTGGAATCCCAGCTCGATGGCAGAAGTGTACCAAGTGCGTTAGAAAACCGGGAATATCCGAATGTATAAGCCGCAATTCCGTAGAAATCATTTAGGGTGCGTTTCTGCGCCAGGACTTCTACACCGTATGTTTCGCCAAAACCACGGGAATCAAGGGGTTCGCTACCAACCACTCCAAAATCTGCACCCACGTTTGCCAGGGAAATTTGGTTACGAAGCGAGAATGGATAGTTTTTATACTTTTTGTAATACCCTTCCACAGTCAGGCGCAGACTGTTGGGTCCATTGTATTCCATGCCGCCCACCAGATGCATATTCTGGATATACTTCAGGGAGTTTTTGTTGGTCAGTACTCCACTCTCAGTAAATCCAAGCGCTGTATACACCGGCAGCTGGTAATAGATTCCGGTATTAAAGTTAAGTGCTAGCCTTTCAGCCAATTTGTAACTAAGCGACAGTCGCGGAGAAACCTGCTCAAGTGGATTACTGGTATTATCGGAGTAATTGCTGGCATCCATCCGGAGTCCTCCGGAAATCTGCAGCCGGTCATTAAACAGTTTTCTCGCTGCCTGTAAGTACAAACCATACTGAAGCAGGTTAAAATTGGATGTAAGTTCGTCAAAATTGACAGTATTCTGCGTTACATTTCTGCTCACAGAATTGTTATAATATCTGGCGTAATTTATATTTGCCCCGCTGCTTAACTGATAATCCTTTATGGTGAAATTACGGTCTGCGCGCAGTTTATTTTCGCTTTCCTGCGAATTGTAATCATAGAGCAGGTTTTCTGGAACTTCTATATTCCGGTAATATTTCAGCGCCTGATTATCCAGCATATTCCTGCTCCAGGTAAAGAGCCAGTTCCCATTCTCTACCAAATGGCGGTAACCCGCACCTACAGTATAGTTCCACTGTGGCGATACGGGCAGCCTGTCAATCAAAGTTAGATTAGAAAGTGTAGGTTCAGCATCTTCATTAAATTCAAAACTGTCCCGGGCACCCATCCCGAGAAAATAAAGTTCGTCACCACTCTCAAATTTCTTTGAAACCTTGAATGTTGCATCATAATAACTCGGAAGAAAGGGAAGTCCGATCGCCTTAAACAACAGCTGAAGGTTGGATTTCCGCACGCTGAAGAGACCGGACCATGTTTGGTCTTTGGACAGGGGTCCATCTGCCATAAGCTGCAGGTCGTCCAGACCTAATATTACTTTATAGCCCAATTTATCTTTTCTGGCAGCTTTCAGATTGAATTCAAACAGTGAGGAAAGGGCTCCATTACGTTTTGCAGGAAAGGCCCCACTGTAGAAATCGACATCCTTTATAAAATCAACGGTTATAATTCCCCGCGGCCCACCACTGGCTCCCTGAGTTTGGAAATGGTTTATCACAGGAACTTCAATTCCGTCGATGTAAAATTTATTTTCAGCTGAACTTCCACCGCGTATGAACAGGTCATTACGGAACGTCGCTGTACTTCCCACACCCGGAAAACTCAGGATGGCTTTGGACACGTCACGGTTGGATCCTGCATTTTTCTGAACTTCTTCACTGGTGATGTTCCGTAAAGACAGCGGACTTTCCGCCGTTGTTTTATAGCTTTTTCGGGTAATGGTGACCTCCTCAATCTGATTTACAGATTTACTTAAACCTACAGAAAAGGTCAGATTCTGGTTTGGCACTACATCAATATCATTAAGAGATGTGGGTGAGTAGCCCTCAGAACTGATCTCAAAGGAGTAAGTTCCCGACGGTATTTCTGCAATAACAATATTACCATCGCCTGTAAAGACTGTACCCTCGGCAACCAGCATACGTACTGAGGCCGAAAGTGGCTTTTTTGTAAAATCATCAAATACATTGATGTTAATGCTGCCCACCTGAGCGTAGGTTAAGATCGGGCCCAACAGCAGAAGGAATAAAAGTCTGAATTTCATCTGAAAAAATTTACGCAATTTACAAATAAACGTCCCCGCAAGCAGGGACGCTTATCAACATTAACATTTAAAAACTACTAAACTATGGCAATATCACTTTATCAAGTACATGAATAATTCCATTGGTGCACTGTACGTCGGTCGCAATTACGTTGGCCATACGGTTATTGGCATCAGTAATCTTAACTCCGCCTGCTGTGGTAATAGTAAATGTACCACCCTGGAAAGTCGTTACGTTCATATTGTTCATTATATCGGTTGAGGCTACATTTGCTCCGGCTACCACATGATATTTCAGAGCATTTTCAAGTGTGGCTGTCGGAACTGAAGCAAGCCCCGGAAGATTCAGTTCTGTCAAAAGTGATCCGAAGGCGGCATTGTTGGGAGCAAATACGGTAAATGGGGAGCCTGCATTACCACCTAAGATACCAACGAAGTCAGGCATATCACTTCTTGTAAGGGCAGACACCAGAGTGCTGAAATTTGGATTGGCAAGCGCGTGAGTAACCACAGTTGGCAGTCCTATAACCTTATCAACCTTATGGATTACGCCATTTGTTGCTATGATGTCAGTTTGGGTCACTGTAGATACTCCGTTCAGTTTAACACCTGAAGCAGTGTTGATAAACATGCTGAGGTTGCGGGTGGCAGCGGCACTACCCTTTGCCATTGTTGAAGTGTAACCGGTAGATACCTGTGAAGCCATCACTTTGGTGCTTAATACATGGTTAAGAAGGATTTCCTTGAGTGCCGCATTGGGGACATCATTTAAACTTGCAAAGCCATTAGCCGAAAGGAATTGAGAAAAGGCTGCGTTGCTGGGTGCAAAAACCGTATAATTTCCGGATTCATTGAGGGTAGAAGCTAATCCGGCTTTGTCAATAGCGGCCTTCAGGTTGGAAAGATCAGGATCCGAAGCGGCCAGTTCATAAATACTGGAGTAGGTTTCCATTTCGTTTGTACTGTCCTCACAGGCTGTGGAGATAAAACCAAAGAGCAGCAGGACTGAAAAGATTTTGAATAGATTTTTCATAATAAAATATTTTTTTTGTTGAAAAAATTTAGACAATAATCATGCTATTCTTTTCTATTTAGTATAGAACCTTACTATAACAGTAATTGATGAACTTCGTCCTTTAGCATTATTTAACAGTTCAGAGTGGTACAGTTGATTTTGCGGGAATACCGTTTTTGCCCTCAGGCAGGATGTGAGTCCAGCTACTCTTTACGGCGCGGACGAAATTCCCCTCCTCCGGAGGGGTGGCAATACGCCGGAGGCGGCATTGACGGGGTGGTACTTAAAATATTACAAATGTGTAACTTTAATAAAACAATCCCATGTCCGAAAAACGTATACTTACATATATTGAAGGTGTCCCTATCTACAGGAACTTCGTGGAAAACCTTCCCTATAACCCGGCTTTAATTCCTTTGACAAAGAAAAAAAGACAGCAGGGCATTTTATCAGAAGTCTTATTCTGGCAGCAGGTCCGAAACCGAAATTTCCATAGTATTGATTTCGACCGCCAGCGGATTATTGGAAACAACATTGTCGATTTTTACGTGAAGACTCTTGGATTGGTTGTAGAGATTGATGGCAGCACGCATGATCCTAAAAAGGACTACAGTTCAGCAAGAATCACATTTTTGAATAACTTAGGTCTAAACGTTTATCTGATCAGTGATTGGGATGTGAAGCATAATCTAACCGTAGCAATGAAAGATCTGGAGAATTTTATTATTTCAAATTACAGTTCCTAAAAATACCGGAATGGAGTATACCAATAAAAAACACGATGATTCATTTTTTATTGAAAACCACCCCGTCGGTCCGTCCTCCGGCGGACCGCCACCCCTCCAGGGGAGGGGAATATTTTCCTACAACAAGCTGTCATCAACTAAATTCGGTAAGGTAACTTTCAGGTTGGGCTCCATTTCCATGGCTCTTTTGATGGCGAAAACGGCACCTTCATTTCTTGCCCAGCTGCGGCGGGAAATGCCATTATTGACATCCCAGAAAAGCATTGATTTCAGGCGGCGGTCAGCATCATCGGAACCGTCCAGGAGCATTCCAAAGCCACCGTTAATTACTTCGCCCCAGCCTACTCCTCCACCATTATGGATGGACACCCAGGTAGCCCCGCGGAAACTGTCGCCAATGACATTCTGAATGGCCATATCGGCTGTGAAACGTGATCCGTCGTAGATATTGGAAGTTTCGCGGTATGGCGAATCGGTTCCGGAAACATCATGATGGTCCCTTCCCAATACTACCGGTCCAATCTGTCCCTGTTTTATGGCTTTATTGAAGGCTTCAGCAATCTTCATCCGCCCTTCGGCGTCAGCATAAAGAATCCTGGCCTGGGAACCCACTACAAGTTTATTTTCCCTCGCGCCCTTAATCCACTTTATATTATCGGCCATCTGCTGCTGGATTTCTGCCGGCGAATTTTTCATCAGTTCATCCAGGATCATGGCAGCAATTTCGTCTGTTTCCTGTAGGTCTGCAGGATCACCACTTGTACACACCCAACGGAAAGGCCCAAAACCATAGTCGAAACACATCGGCCCCATAATATCCTGAACATAGCTCGGATAGCGGAAATCAATACCGTTTTCTGCCATAATATCGGCACCTGCACGGCTTGCTTCAAGTAAGAAAGCGTTTCCATAATCGAAGAAATAAGTACCTTTTGCGGTGTGCCGGTTAATGGCGTCAGCATGACGTCTCAAACTTTCCTGAACTTTCTCTTTAAAGAGTTCGGGATTTTCGGCCATCATAATATTGGCATCCTCAAAGGAAATGCCTACTGGGTAATAGCCACCCGCCCACGGATTATGAAGCGACGTCTGATCGGAACCGATATCAATTAAAAGATCTTCCTGATCAAATTTCTCCCAAACTTCCACCACATTACCTAAATAAGCCAGCGAAACGGTTTCATTATTCGCTTTAGCGGTTCTCACCCGCCTAACCAGTACTCCAAGATCTTCATGTATCTCGTCTATCCAGTTCTGCTCGTGCCGGATTTTGGTGATCTTAGGATTAACCTCGGCACAAACGGTGATGCATCCGGCAATATTTCCGGCTTTAGGCTGTGCGCCACTCATACCGCCAAGTCCTGAAGTGACAAACAGCCCACCCGCAGTTGGTTTATTGATTTTTCTGAACGCGTTAAGAACGGTAATTGTGGTTCCATGCACAATTCCTTGTGGACCGATGTACATATAACTTCCTGCAGTCATCTGTCCGTATTGTGAGACACCCAGGGCATTGAACTTCTCCCAATCATCGGGTTGCGAATAGTTGGGGATCATCATGCCGTTGGTTACCACTACTCGTGGAGCTTCTTTATGCGACGGAAAAAGTCCCATAGGATGTCCGGAATACATAACAAGGGTCTGTTCGTCGGACATTTCCGAAAGATATTTCATCGTGAGCAGATATTGCGCCCAGTTCTGAAATACCGCTCCATTGCCACCGTAAGTAATCAACTCATGGGGGTGCTGGGCCACTGCATAATCCAAATTGTTCTGGATCATCAACATAATGGCTTTTGCCTGCTCGGACTTTCCCGGATATTCTGAGATTGGTCTCGCCTTCATTTCGTAGTCCGGACGGAAACGGTACATATAAATACGGCCATAGGTGTCCAGCTCGGCCCGGAATTCAGGGAGAAGTTCGGCGTGAAATTTTGGATCGAAATAACGCAGGGAATTTCTTAAGGCAAGTTTTTTTTCGTCGTCGGAAAGGATTTCTTTGCGTTTCGGTGCGTGGTTGATGCCACTTTCGAATGGTTTAGGTTGAGGTAGTTGGGAGGGAATTCCCTGCTGTATCTGTTCCTGAAAAGTCATTTTAAGAGATTTACGGTAAGTTTTATTATGTGGGAGATTTTTAGTTAGTGGCAGAAAGTTTCCTGAGACAGTTTTCCTTTTCGCTTATTAGGAGCTTTAAAGTTTCTGTATCATCAGGATTGTACTGCTTCATCATAAATATCATTCTGTCCAGGAGTAAAATATGATCATCTCTCACTTCAAAGTTCTTTAAACCAACAGCAAAATTTATAACATCAACTACAGGCAAATTCTGATACTTTTTTCTTTCACCTATATTGAGATGATCATTGCTCATCTTTATAAAGTCACTGTATTTAAGGTTCTTTATTTTAAAATTAATAAAGAATACCATTCTGTACGCATCATCTAATTTTAGGATCCGCGGTTCAGATTGCTTTGTTTCTTCTTTAATAAATTCAGATGCAAAAAGATAAGCGCTTTCATACTCTTTCCTGTCATATTCCCTGCCAGCCTGCTCAAATACATAGTCGGCGTTTTTTTGATTCTGTGCCCAACCATTGATGGTGGCCGCAAAAAATAGGAGTACGGAAATAATCAGGTTTTTCATCAATGGTCAACTTTTTCAACAATTACGTCAGGATTTACCGCCAGAATCTTCTGAAAGAAAAGTTCTTCGTTTTCGGGAGAGATGTAAAGATCATTTTTATTGCGTGCAAATATTATTAACACATTGGTAGCCGTAGCATATTTATGAATACCACTCCACATCGTTTCACCTTTCCGGATTTTGGTGATTTTGCTGATATCAGTTTCATAGACTTTTATGTAGCAGCAGACTCTCAAAAGAGATCCGTCCACAATAATTTTAAGCTGATGATAAGCAGCAAGGATGACCAGCGTAAGCAACACAACCAATATTCCCATAACCGTTAACAACATTAATTGCCTTTCTATCCAATAATCATAAATGCCTATCCCCAAAATAAAAAGGGCTATTCCGATATACGCAAGTATAAATACTGAGTCAATTTTTCTGCTTTTGAAGGTCATATTTTCCCAGTGTCTATTTATGGTTTAAAAATACACAAAATAAGCAAAAACCCCAACCTGAAGGTCGGGGTTTTTGATAATTTGAATGGTCTTAAAAGTCATCTTCTGCCTGGGAGCTTTGCATGTTGTTCTCCCATGCATCGTTATAAGCTTTCTTTTTATCGTTCCAGGCATCGGGTGGGCAGTCATTCTTGGCTCTTGCCATAAAGCCTTCCTGGGTTGCATTCTGTTTCGTGTCCCGCATTTCGCGGCGGTACTCGCTTACATATTCGTCGTAATTCTCGAGATTTTCCGGCCTGTTTTCTATATTACGGTCAGCATTGTTTACGTCCTGCGATTTTTTGAAATTATTAGAATCCATATTTTTATATTTTGTGATTAGTGTGCGGTTTTTGTGGTCTCAGGTTCCGTCGTGATTATCTCCGCCCAGACTCCAGTAATTATTTTCTTCATCTTCGGAGCCCAGTTCCTGCTGGTGGTCATCAAGCTCTGCACCGGGAATGTCCAAATCTGCAGCGGGGTCATCTGCCGTAAGTTCAGCCACAAGTTCAGTTTCTTCCACGTGATTACCGTCTCCATCGATTGGAATATGCTCTTCGTTTTCAAAAATATCTTCGTTAGGCGGATAGTTTAGTTGCTCTAATTTCAGTTCCTGGTCGGTTTTCTTGTTATCGGAAGCCATAATAAAAATTTATAACTCAAAGTTACCGTAAACATGTGCTTCCGCATTACAGCATCCTAAAAAAAATTTACAGAATATAAATCACTGATTGGTATTGCTGAGCATTGGTACAAATTTATAGGCCCCAAACTCCTCCTTTTCAAATTCCTTCTCAGACTTTTTCGTGAACCGCGTAAGAATTTGCTCCTCAGCTTTCCCGAGAGGAATCACCATTCGGCCACCCATCTTAAGTTGATGCAGCAGTTGAGTAGGAAGCACCTCGGCCCCGCAGGTAACCAGGATTTTATCAAAAGGAGCAAAAGAAGGAAGTCCGGCAAAACCATCCCCAAAGCTTTGGAAACTCGGCCTTAAATGCAGTTCGCGCAGTTTGCGGGTGGAAAAGTCATAGAGATCCTTTTGTCTTTCAACAGTATAAACCATAGCTCCCATCGATACGAGAACCGCAGTCTGATAGCCGCATCCCGTACCTATCTCAAGTACTTTTTCCTTGGCAGACAGCTCCAGAAGTTCTGTCTGCTCTGCCACGGTAGACGGATGGGAAATGGTTTGCTTCGCTAAAATGGGAAAAGCACGGTCTTCATAGGCGAAATCCTCAAAAATACTTTCAAGAAAGAGATGCCTCGGCACTGTGTTCATCGCCGTAAGTACGTTCTGGTCTCTGATCCCGATTTTTTCCTGCAGATAGTTTACCAATATCTTTCTCTTTCCCTTATGTACAAATGAGTCCTGCATGAGACAAACATAGGGAATTTTACTCATTTTTGCCACTACCTGTACTCTCCAATTACAGCGACTGTGGCGTTTTAGCAGTCCGGTCACTTTCCTTATATTTACCAAAATTTATTTCTATGCTGAAAGCAGGTTTAGTGGGGGCCGGACATCTGGGAAAAATTCATCTAAGGCTGCTGCAACAGTCTTCAAAATATGACCTTATAGGTTTTTATGATGCGGATCCCGAAAACGGACAAAAACTGGAAAAGGAATTTGGCTACCGCTATTACAGTGACCTGGAAGAATTACTGGCGAATGTGGAAATGCTGGACATTGTAACTCCTACCCTTTTTCATTACAGCTATGCTAAAAAAGCCATTGAGAACGGTCTGCATTTCTTTATAGAGAAGCCTGTAACGCAAACCCTGGAACAGGCAGAAGAGATTTTGCAACTATGCCGCACGAACAACATTAAGGCGCAGGTCGGCCATGTGGAAAGATACAATCCCGCCTTCACGGGTGCACGAAAGTACATCCAGGATCCTATGTTTATCGAAATTCACCGTCTGGCAGAGTTTAACCCGCGCGGAACCGATGTTTCTGTGGTTCTGGACCTGATGATCCACGATTTGGACATACTGCTCAGCATTGTAAAATCGCCGGTAAAACAAATCCATGCATCCGGTGTTTGTGTGGTGTCGAAATCGCCGGATATTACCAACGCGCGCATTGAGTTTGAAAATGGCTGTGTGGCCAATCTTACGACCTCCCGAATTTCAATGAAGTCCATGCGAAAGTCCCGTTTCTTCCAGAAAGATGCTTATATTTCTGTAGATTTTCTTGAAAAGAAGGCAGAGGTGATCCGCATGAAGCCGGCTCCGGAATTTCCGACCGATTTTGATATGATCATTGAAAATGCCGAGGGAGACCGGAACCAGATTATCTTTGAATATCCAAATATCCTAACCAATAATGCCATCCTGGATGAACTGGAAAGTTTTGCAGACGCTGTGACCGAAGACAAGCCGGTAGAAGTCTCACTGGAAGACGGAACTGAGGCGTTGAGGGTTGCACTGGAAATCGTAAGACTGATAAGCTAGAGCATGACAAAATCAACATTTTTTCTGTGTTTACTCCTTGGTACAATATTTACCTTCGCCCAGAACTTAAAAGGTGATGTCGAAAATATCATTAAAGGAAAAGATGCTACTGTAGCCGTATCTGTTCTTGCGCTGGACGGTTCCTATAAAATGGACATCAACGGCAATAATAAACTTCCAATGCAGAGTGTTTTTAAATTTCACATTGCCCTGGCAGTGTTGGATGCCGTAGACAAGGGAAAACTTTCACTGGATCAGGACATTTTCATCAAAAAAGAAGACCTGCTGATAAACACATGGAGCCCTATCCGAACTAAATATCCTGAGGGCAACATCTCCCTTCCGCTTCGCGAAGTCATTCGCTATACCGTAGCAGAAAGTGATAATAATGGCTGCGACATTCTGCTCAGGCTAATTGGCGGAACACCATCTGTCCAAAAATTTATCGATAACAAAGGAGTACGTGATTTCTCGATAAAAGCTAATGAAGAGGAAATGCATAAAGCCTGGGATGTACAGTATACCAATTACACCACCACCAACGCCATGAATTCGGTACTTAAAAAATTCAGAGATCGTAAAATGGTTTCGCCGGGCTCAACCGATTTCATGATGAATGTGATGCTTGGCACTAAAACCGGAATGAATAAACTAAAGGAACAGTTGCCTGCAGGAACTCCGGTCGCTCATAAAACAGGATCGTCCGGTAAAAATGCCTCCGGTCTTACAGGTGCTGAAAATGATGCCGGGATTATCACGCTTGCCGACGGAAATCAATATGCGGTAACTGTATTTATATCCAATTCTATGGAAAGTGATGCAGTGAACTGCAGAATTATATCGGACATTTCAAGAACAGTGTGGCAACATTTTAGTGGTAAATAACCTCATGAGAAGAAACCACACATCATATACCGGACAGAAATACGGTCCTTTTTATACAAGGCTTATCTGCGCATTCCTCATTTTTACTTCGGCCTTATCTTTTGCCCAGCAACAGTGGGATATTAAATTTTACAGCGAAGTGAAAGGCCGGGAGGTTGAAATTTATGCGGATAACAATGAATATATGTCGATGTCTTCGGTGTTCGATTTCAAACTTAACAATATGACTTCCTCTCTGGAAAATGGCCAGGTGGTGGTTATACCCGCGAAAACTTCAAAATTTCTCCTGGCTAAAGTAAAGGTTGTTAAACCCAATGCAGGCAACAGTTTCAGCTATAGCAACAGCTATAACTTCGGCAATGTAACGGCCACTGATTATGATGATAATTATATCTACTGGCTGCCCTTCGAAACAGGCAAGACCAAGCTGATCTTTCAGGGATACAACGGTAAATTCTCACACCAGGATGCTGCAGCGCTGGATTTTGCGCTGGAGTCGGGCGAGAAGGTTTACGCTGCCAGAGAAGGCACTGTTGTGGAAGTAGAGGAAAGCAATAACCGAAACTGCCCGGATATAAGCTGCGCACGTTTTAACAATTACATACTGATTGCGCACAGCGACGGTACCTTTGCAGATTACTCTCACCTGCGACAAAACGGCAGCGTGGTAAAACCAGGCAACAAGGTAGAGCGTGGCCAGCATATTGGCTTCAGCGGAAGTACTGGTTTTTCCAGTGGACCGCACCTTCACTTCTCCGTTTTTCACAACAGAATAGATGGTAAACGCAGCTATGTAAAGACCAGGTTCAGAACGGCTGATAAAGAAGCGTCGTATCTGGAGGAAAAGAAGAGTTACACAAAAAATTATTAATATCAAGCTATAAAACAAACCTATGAACAAAAGAATCGTAATCATTGGCGCCGGAACTATGGGAAACGGAATTGCGCATACCTTTGCACAAACCGGTTATCCGGTCAGTCTGGTTGATGTTTCGCAGGAAGCTCTGGACCGGGGAATAAAAACCATCACCTCCAATCTGGACAGGATTATTGCCAAAGGCAACCTAACTGAAGAGCAGAAATCGGCCACACTTAACAACATCACCACCTTCACTCAGTTGGAAGAAGCCGCAAAGGATGCCGACCTTATTGTTGAAGCGGCTACCGAAAACATAGACCTGAAGCTGAAAATTTTCAGACAGATGGATGAACTGGCGCCTGAAAACTGCATTCTGGCAACCAATACCTCGTCCATCTCAATAACCAAAATTGCATCAGTAACTTCCAGACCCGATAAAGTTATCGGAATGCATTTTATGAATCCGGTGCCTATTATGAAATTAGTAGAGATCATAAAAGGATATTCCACTTCAAAAGAAACCTTTGACGCAACCTTTGAATTAAGTAAAGCCTTAGGAAAAGTGCCTGTAGAGGTAAATGATTATCCGGGTTTTGTGGCCAACAGGATTCTGATGCCAATGATTAACGAAGCCATTGAGACACTTTACAACGGCGTAGCCGGCGTGGAGGAAATTGATACGGTAATGAAACTGGGAATGGCTCATCCAATGGGACCGCTGCAACTGGCGGATTTTATTGGTTTGGATGTATGCCTGGCAATTTTGAATGTGATGCATGACGGTTTCAAAAATCCCAAATATGCACCCTGCCCACTTCTGGTAAATATGGTTACAGCGGGCAAAATGGGCGTGAAGTCCGGTGAAGGTTTCTACGATTATGCGGAATCCAAAAAAGCGGAGAAAGTAGCAAAGGCATTCCTTAAATAATTTTCATTCTATGCGTAGGCGCATTCTGGAACACAGAATTCAAGTAATACTGGTCATCACCACCCTCGTGATGATCTTTCTGCGTTTCCTGCTGAACGAAAAAGGAAGAGTAAATTACGATTCGGTGCGCTTTCTTCGGACTGCCCATGTCTTCCCGGAAATTGACAATACCACTACCCCAATGGGTTATCCCCTGGGAATAAGATTTTTCACTTATTTCGGCCTGGACGAATTCTGGGCAAGCAAACTCCTGGGGTTACTGGCTTTTGGGTTCGTTATCTGGTTTGCGTGGAAAAAACAATTTTATCTAAGGGAAATTATCATGACCTGCGCACTGTTCAGTCTGGTTTCCCTTTTCGGCTATACCATGAGTGAAGCCATGATAATTCCTTTCGTATTTGCATACCTCTATGTAGGACGGCAGGTTATTGTAGGTGAGCTGCAAGGCTGGAAAGCTATATTTTGGTTGAGTTTGATGCTGATCTCTTTATTCAATATAAGGTATCCCGGCCTTTTTTTCATGGGTGCCTCCCTACTTTTCGGACTGATTAATTTCCGGAAAAAGTATGGTACGCCATTCATTTACTCTGCAATAGTGGGATTGATTTTCGTAGTGGGTTATAAGTTTACCTTCATCGATTATTTCAATGAAAAATATTTGGATACATTTCTGGAAATAGGTTTACATCCTACTTCCAGACTCGTGACAGAATTATATCAGGGTCTGGCTACCACCTTCAATCCATTTATCCATATCGCAAATCCTGGCGGAGGTCTACTAAACTACATGATTTACGGACTTGGAACGCTGAACGCGGGCCTTCTGGTTATACTTTTGCTTAAAGTCGGCATTTCGGAAACCGAGCGCTTATTATTGGTTTGCGGCTTGGTGGGAATAATCTGTTCATTTTTCATACAGTATTTCTACGGAATTACACCGTTGGATTACAGGCTGCTGGCTCCATTTGCACTTCCACTTTGGATGCTTTATTTCCGAAAACTACACAGAGTATCCGGAACCTTAACTTATATCGTACCCATCCTGAGTTTGTGTACAGGTGCGGCATTCATCTGGTTATCGCGTGCAGACTATTTGGAAAACCGCAAAGTGATCACCGAGTATCTGGAAAGAGAAAACAGGCTGAACACGGACATTTATTATTATATAAATGATGAGATGAGCAGTCAGGAAACCCAGATTGCAGAACTGATAAGCACCGTAAACCCGAAACTCCGTTTTACAAAAAACCCGTCGGATACTTTGAAAAAAGAAACTCTGACCCCCCATCAGGTATTGACAAAAATAAAGATAGAGGAGAATAACTTTCAATAAATTTATTATCTTTGAGAAGTTTAAAACATTAAGAAATGAAATTACCTAAGTTTTTATTAGCAGATAATTCCGAAATGCCGGAAGACCTTTTTGTAGTCCATACAGAATACCCAAGATTTATTCTGAATGTGGAGGAAGAAGAAGTAGAATGGCTGGACGATCTGGAAGGCGAAGATGAGGAAACCATGGCAGAGGAAGCTACGAAAGTTGTAGAACAAGCCTTTACATGGTGCGATGAGGAACTCGCTAAGTACGATGACGAGGAAGACGAAGAATAAAAAAAAGGAACTCAGCTGAGTTCCTTTTTTTATGGTATCCTGTTGAATTTAAGTAAGAGTAAACTGTTTTGGTATAGCTCCAGTGTATTTCCCACCACCCTGTATTTATTTACATTGGAAAGCATACTGAAAAACGATGATTCCGAAGACATTGCCTCACAGGCCATCTTGGTAGACCCAATTTTCGAGGCAGAAAATAGTCCTGTACTGCTCTCAGCAGTAAGTTCACCAAAATAGTTATTGCAACCTCCAGTTCCCGAAATCTTCCCGGACTGGATCTTTAAAGTTGGAACTTTTCCCTTCACGTTCTCCGCCAGTTGCCATTGCGTATCGTTAAGTGACGGTTGGTTCGCTGTACTTAAGGGATTATTTACGACTCCACATGAAATAATTGAAATGGATAGTAGAGCTGTGAAGAAATATTTTTTCATTTTCTTATTTTTAAAATTAATATTGAACTGTTCGTCAGAATAAAAATTTCCGGAATCCGATCATCAAACTCACTCTTAGCCTCTCAATTCTGCATTAAATTCTTTCTGGAAACCTTTGATCAGTGCATTCATCACAGCAGAAATTTCTTTTTCCTCAAGCGTTTTTTCTTCGCTAAGCAATTCAAAACTCATTGCATAAGACTTCTTGCCCGCCGGCAGGTTATTACCTTCGTACACATCAAAAAGGTTGACATTTCTTATATAGGGCGATTTATTTTTTAGTGCAGCAGTGTGGAGATCTGCGTATGAAACTGACTTATCTACAAGCAGTGCTAAATCGCGGCGGATTTTATTGAACCTTGGGAGATCTGCAAATTTAAAGGTGCCCGTCTGACGAAGGTGCTGGGCATCTTCCAGTTCAACTTCAGCATAAAAACAGGCCTGGTCTACATCACTGTCTTTCAGTAGCTTTGCGGCAACCTTACCAAGCCGCGCCAGCGTGCGCCCTTCAGATACTATCTCTAGTGCCTCGCTAAAACGCTCATCTTCCAGCGGCTTTTCCTCCAACTTAGTTCCCAAATGGCTCAGCAACAGGTTTACATAACCTTTAAGGTAATAAAAATCAGTGGCAGATTTCTGAACTATCCAGTTTTCCGCCTTTTCGCGTCCTGTGATGAGCATGGCAAGCTGCTTCCGCTCTTCGTACTTTTCTTTTTTATGATAGATATTTCCAAGTTCAAAAAACTTCAGGTCTGCCGATTTCCTGTTAATGTTATACGCGGCATTTTCCAGCATGCCTTCCAGCAGTGATTTACGCATATAAGCTAAGTCGTTGCTGAGCGGATTAAGAAGTTTAACCGCATTTTCCGTATCTTTTATACTGGTCAGGGAATTATTCATTACCTCATTAAAACCATTGCCCTGCAGGGTGGCAGCCCATGCGCTCTCCAGTTGCGCACGGTCCTGAACGCTTAATTTGACTGAGGAATATAAGTTTTTCTTAGGCGTATCAATCTTGTTATACCCATAAATCCTAAGAATTTCTTCAATGACGTCAACTTCGCGCGTAACATCCACCCGGTAGGCGGGTACGGAAATTTCCAGTCCGTTCTGAATATCGTTAAGCACAATAATTTCCAGCGCTTTAAGGATTTCTTTCACCTTCTCACGGTGAATTTTAGTTCCAAGAAGCTGTTCAATACGGGAAAATCTCAGAATAATATAATGGTCCTCAATCTTTTCAGGATAATGTTCCAGCAGGCTTCCTGTGAGCCGGCCCCCGGCAAGGTCTTCAAGCATTTTCACGGCATACGTAAGTGCCGTTAATGTCATAGCAGGATCCACACCCCGCTCAAAACGGAAGGATGCATCCGTATTGATGCTGTGCACCTTAGCAGCTTTCCTTACCGCGACAGGGTTGAAGTATGCGCTTTCAAGGAAAACTGTTGTGGTGGATTGTGAAACTCCTGATTCCAGACCTCCAAGCACGCCCGCGATACATAAGGGCTGGTCATTACCGTCTTTGATCATAATCTCTGAGCCATTCAGCTCACGGGAAATACCATCGAGGGTGGTAAATGCGGTGCCTGCAGAATTTGGACCTACAACTATTTTCCTGCCGCCTATCTTACCGGCATCAAATGCATGCAAAGGCTGGCCGAAACTGTGCAGGATGTAGTTGGTAATATCTACTATATTGTTTGTGGATCCTATACCAATGCTCTGAAGTCTGTTTTTAAGCCATTCCGGTGATTCTTTTACAGTTACACCTTCTATTACCGCACCGATGTACCGTGGACAAAGGGCGGAGTCCTGTATTTCTATCTGAAAATCATTACTTCCGGTGAAAAGGATAGGCTGTAAAGATGCTTTTTCAAAATCAGATTTAAGACTGTTGGTAAGCAGAAATGCGTTCAGATCCCGGGCCACGCCATAATGCGACATGGCATCCGTGCGGTTAGGGGTGAGTCCTATTTCGTAAACATAATCTTTTTCGATATCAAAATAATCGGCCATTGGAGTACCGATCTCATACTTTGAACTGTCCAGTATCAAAATACCATCATGGCTTTTGCCCAGTCCAATCTCGTCTTCGGCGCAAATCATTCCCTGTGATTTTTCGCCCCTGATTTTGGTTTCTTTTATTTCAAAAAAGCTTCCGTCCTTTGTGTGGATTCTAGTTCCGGGTACGGCAACAGGTACAGTTTGACCGGCAGCTATGTTGGGTGCTCCACAAACAATCTGAAGCAGATCACCACCAGTGTCAACCGTTGTTATGCTCAATTTGTCTGCATTGGGATGCTTTTCGCAGGTAAGAACTTTACCTACGACTATACCTTCAAGTCCACCTACAATATTTTCAAAGGTTTCTATGCCTTCAACCTCCAGACCGATATCTGTGAGATAATCTGCAATTTTTTCGGGTTTCAGTTCAGTTTTAATATAATCCTTCAGCCAGTTATTCGAAATCTTCATTTATTTCCGTTTGATTTACATGTTGTCATTTAGAGCCATTTTTATCAGGATGAAAATGGCAAGCATTCCAGTACTGCAAATATCGGGATTTTTTCCAGACTATATTTTGAGAATGAAGGTAATTATAGTAAGACAAAGAGTTACAAGAAAAAATACTGCATTACATGTTAAATATTGACGGGCAGAATGCTTAACCTTTCTCCGCCAACTGTTTTACAACTTCAAATCCTTTTTCGAAAGCTTCTTTCATATGCTGCTCATGCATTTCAACTGTCTGCACCTCGCCTACAAGTTTAGTAAAGCCTTCAAATTCGGTAAGGAAATATTTTTCCTGGACCCCACTCCATTCCATCACCTCTCTGGAGTGGATGTCTTCCACTCCCGCAGTCAGTAAGCCAAGATGTTTAAAAACAACTTCGTATGGTGCGC
Source organism: uncultured Chryseobacterium sp. (assembly GCA_964468335.1). Lineage (GTDB taxonomy): Bacteria > Bacteroidota > Bacteroidia > Flavobacteriales > Weeksellaceae > Marnyiella. The sequence continues at coordinate 20,060 of CAYXUO010000007.1, forward strand.
GCAGGCTTTCAATTGTGGAAACCATTCCGTTCTCACCGGTTTTGTCTACAAAATAAGTGCGGCCACCTACCTTCCAATCTGACCGGTACTGTGATCCCTCACTGAAAAAACGGGTCCATTCCGTATATGAATCTGAATTCCAAAGAACTTCCCAAATTTTGCTTGCCGGAGCTTCAATGTCTGTTGCGTGTAATATCGTGACCATATTATGATTTTTTGATTTATTTTTCTGCTATATTTTTAATCTGTGTCAGCGCTTTCGGAAGGTTATTGTTGAAAAATTCCACAAACTCATCGATAGCGTTTACCTCAACTTTAAGCTGTGTACCCATTCCTGTACTTTCCAACTGATAGGATTCTACAGAATCTTCCCATTGCTGCGGGTCTTCCGCACCATCGTAGAGCCAACCCAAATGTTTAAACTTCATCTCAATTGTTGGTCTGTTTATCAGGACCAGATTATACATACCGTTATTATTAGAATCGAACATCCGAATGATGCTCCCCTCTTCCAAAGTACCTTCGTACCGGGAGCCTTCCTGAAACACAGACGTCCACTGGCTGTACGTATCGTGATTCCACAGGGTATTCCACACGCTGTCCGGTGCAGCTTCAATGGCAATAGTAAATATTAGCTGGTTCATAATTGGTCCATTATAAAGAGTAGGCTTTTTCCAGATCTGCGATTTCAATTTTGTGCATCTGCATCATGGCCTGCGCTACTTTCCGGCCTTTTTCCTGGTCCGTTCCGTTCATTAATTCAAGCAGCCTTTTTGGAACAATTTGCCAGCTCACTCCAAATTTATCCCTTAGCCATCCGCACATAGATTCCTTTCCGCCATCTGCGGTCAGTCTGTTCCAGAGCCGGTCCGTTTCTTCCTGATTATCAGTCATAACAACAATTGAAATTCCTTCACTGAAGTTAAATTTATGATCATAGGAACTGTCCATACAGAAAAAAGAGTAACCGTCCACTTCGAAATGGGCATGCTGAACATTTTCTGCAATTTCATGGAATTCATTACCTACACCTTCGCCATATTTCAATATTTGTCCCAATTTGGAATTCGGAAAAATACTTGTGTACAGGTGCATTGCTTCCAAAGCCCTGCCGTTATTTTCATGTAGAAACATCAATGTGGGAATAATTTTTTGGTTTCCCTGCTGCTCACCCAGATACAATTGCCACGTAACACCATATTGGTCACGAACCCAACCGTACAATTTGCTCCACGGATATACACCAAGTTCCATAAGGACCGTACCACCTCCTGAAAGCGACTGCCAGTAGCTGTTCACCTCATCTTCGGAATCGCAGAGCACCATGAAGGATATGGAGGCATTCTTCTTAAACTGTGGACCTGCATCCAGGATCATCATTTTCTGTCCGAAGAGTTCGATATTTATCACAAACTGGGTGTCGGCAGTTACCTTTCCGTCGAAGGTTTCACAATAAAAGCGTGCAGCTTCACTGCCGTCACCGCTGAACCAAAGACAGGGAAACACATTGTTTTTCATAGTAACATAAATTATTGGTTGGATGAGATCTGTTTTTTGCGGAAAGTAACAATACGCTCAATCAGTCCGTAGGGAATTTCACTGTTCAACGGAAACTGCACAGAGCCTTTTCCCTGTTTATAAACTGACAGTTCTTCTTTAAATTGCTCATGACCAATGGGCGTGGCATAAAGACCAATGTGTGTCGCGTAAGCGCCAAAATAAACCAATGGTTTGCCCAATAGATAATATCCTGGTAAGCCATACGCAAAACGTTCCTCCGCTTCGGGTGCTGTTTCCATAATTACGGTCCGGATTTTCTCCATAATAACCTGAACTTCTTTTGGATAACCATTGATATATATGTTCACTTCTTCCATCATTAATCTGCATATTGCTGCAGTGAATTTTTAAAATGAAGGTATTCTGAACGGTAATTCTCAAGATCTTCTGGAGATGAATATTGAATCCCGAAAATCTTATTGATACCTCCAGTTTCAGAGGTAGCTTCATAGGAGCGGAAATACGCCCCGTTATCTGCCTTTATTGTCCATCTTTCCACAGTGAGTCCATTCTCGATGCCCGTAGTGTACACGGCTTGTTTCTCGCCGGACTGCACTGCTATATCTGTGGCAATGCCACTCCACTGAGGTGAGAAAATATAGAACTGTACTTTACCGTCTGGAGATGTAAACATTGCGCTGTCATAACCTTCGGTACTTGTTGCTGACTGCAGCGACGGATTTACGGAAAAGTTATGGGGAAAGTCCACCGTAAACCAGGCGCCGGAGTATTTCTTAAAAATAAGTTCTGCTGAATGCCTAATGTCAGGTGGCGGCACAGAAACAGAGGCCTTACGGTCTGTAACTTCGGTTTTTGTATTTGCACTGTTATCACACGCTGCAACAGCAGACACCAGAGCAAAAGAAAATATGGGCCTAGTGATTTTCCACATACTTATGGAAATTGTTCAGAATGGCATACCAACCGTCCCGCTGCATTTCGCGTGAATTCTGCTCTTCCGGCTCAAAAATCTGCACCACCTCGGTGGTTTTTTCATCTATTTTATTAAAGTAAACTTCTACTTTCCTCCCGTCTGTCAGATGATATTTAATGGCTTCAAACAAAACTATCTCATCATAAATACCTTCGTAGTCAAAACCAAAACTCCCGTCTTTGGCCTCCATACGTATTTTGAGTTTGCCTCCCACAACCAATGAGTTTTCTGCCTTGGTACACTGCCAGGTATCATGGGCATAACTCCATTTGGTAATGTGTTTTGGATCATTCATATAATCCCAAACTTTCTGTACAGGTTCCAAAATGGTAATATCAATCTTAATGGGCTCCATATTTTTTCTTTTAAAAGTATGAAAAATTGCTGTATGTTCCAAGTCCGCGAAATCTTTTCACTTTCCCAGTTTATAATAAGAGACCAACGTGTTGCAGCTTTAAAAGAACTACCTACGATTTTAGCAATGCAAAGTTAGATGTTAATTTTCTCAAATTTGATCACTGTCGTTATGGTTAATCATCCAGTGAATCCCGAAACGGTCGCGGAAACTTCCAAAGTAGTCGCCCCAAAACTGATCCTCCATAGGCATCTCCACCTCGCCGCCGTCGGAAAGCGCATTAAATAGACGGTCAGCCTCCTCACGTGAATCTGTGAAAATTGAAATATAGTTGCTGTTTCCGGCGGTAACACGCTGTCCTAAGCTGGGGGAAACGTCGGAAGCCATCAGTAAGTCGCTACCTATCGGAAGAGCAATGTGCATGATGCGGTCCTTTTCGTCTTCCGGAAGGTTTTCGGTGCCGGGTGCATCGCGCATTCTCATAATTTCGCCTACAAATTCGCCTCCGAATATGCTTTTATAAAATGTAAAGGCCTCCAGTGCGGTACCGTCAAAATTCAGATAAGGATTCAGTTTTGCCATTTTTTATAATTTTATGTTATTTATTCAGTATCATTTCCTTTGTCAAAGACCATATAACTCTCCAGTGAAGTGATTTTTCCGTCTTTCACCGTATAAATATCAGCGAAATGTGATTGTTCCAGTTTTCCTGCCCTTTCAGTACGGATACTGCCTGCTGCCACTACGGTCTCCCCTTCAGCAACTAATGACCTAATTTCCAATTGCAAAATTTTATCGGGTCCGCTGTCATCCATAAATTTCCGCAGACTGTCGCGACCTACAAGCGTTTCCATGCCGAATCCGGGCCAGTCCACACGAACGTCGTCTGCCATCACCTCATAGGCCTTATCGTTGTTTAAAAACAGGTTTTCGAAAAACTGTCTTGCAATTTCTTTGTTATCCATTTTTTGAGTTTTTGAGTTGAGTATGTATATTCAGCCTGCGAATTTTACCGTAAATCAGTAGTCCAGACTTTCATCCAGGTCATAGCTCATTCCTTTTAAGCCAAGCAGTTTGCGCATAAGGCCGATCTGACCCAGAAGATAATCTTCGCGACCAATGCACATGCCTATCATATTGAGCACATTTTCCTGCACAAAAGGAATTCCCATTCCGAAATGGCAGGGGGAATCCAAATGTTCATCAGGAACCTGCAAAAGTTGATGATATACTTTAGGCGAAACTTCGGCGTAATTCAGTTTTAATTCGTCCAGTGTCGGATACTGCAGGGTTTCGTCCAGGGAACGGCCTTCACTGAAGAGATGAGCGTTAGGATCTTTATCTTCCAACCCCAGGAGGCTGGCAAGCCAATAGCGACAGTTCACAAGGTTACCCGCCATCCAGATCACGTGGTTGGTCTGGTTATCAATTCTGCGCAGTGCGCTTTCCTCAGAAATACCATCCAACGCATTTTTAAAGCTTTGGGAATGCATCCTGAAAGCAGGAACAATAATTTCGAGTCTGGGGGAATTGGGCTTGTCCATAACTTTTTACTTTAGCATAAACCAAAGTTAAAAAAGGCAACAGAATACTCTGCTTGCCATAGGACAAGAAAATTATTTTGCGGTAATCTCCTTTCGGATCCTGCTTAATGAGGTATCTGTGATTCCCAGATAAGTTGCTATATGCTTTAAAGGTGCCTGCCGGATAATTTGCGGTTTCTCCTTCAAAAGCTTTAGGTAACGGGCGGAAGCGGTTTCCGTAATCATATCCAGAGAGCGCTGCTTCATCGTAAAGACCTGATAGGAGAACCATGCACGGCCCCACTCGCGCAGTCCTTCCTGCCGGTGGAAGAGTTCCTGAAATTTTTCGTAGTCGATCTTAAACAAAGTACAGTCGGTCACTGCCTGAACATTTTCAACAGACGGAATCTTTTGAAATAAGGATGAAGGAATAATAACAATTTCATTTTCAATAAAGAACTCTGTAGTAATCTCCGAGCCGTCCAGACCGTTTACGTAGGCACGCACCAGGCCTTCTTCAACTATATAATAAGCCTCTGCAATCTGACCCTCACTGAGCAACAGCTCACCTTTAGTAATATTAATCTCATCGTGTGCGTCCATAATTTCGCACACATCCTCCTGGCTAAGAAGGAAATGGGAATAGATATGTTGTAACGATTTCTTCACAATGATAAAGTTAGAACAATGTAAGTTGAATTCCACCTTTACCCGTCGGTTTTTTGGCATCACCAAAAACACTCTTTCCACCGTACTTCCAGGAGTTGTCGCGTTCTTCTTTAATCACCTCATTAAGGTCAAACGACGGAGTGAAATTCTTTTCGGCTTCCCCAATGATACGGTGAAGCTTTTCAACGGATCTAAGCTTGTCCGAATTATCCAGTTTAGACTTTTCAATACCTTTCTGAAGGATGCTTATCGTTTCATCGTAAATATTGAGTGGAACCGGGAACGGATGCCCGTCCTTACCGCCATGGGCAAATGAGAACCTTGCGGGATCCCTGAACCGCGAAAGCGCACCGTGGATGACTTCACTCACCAATGCCAGACTTTGCAGGGTACGGGGCCCCACACCTCTGAGCAGCAAAAGTTCTTCAAAATTTTCCGGCGGGATTTCCCTGGTCATGTGCAGCAGGGCGCCCAGCCTTTTTATATTGACATCCGAAACACGGACATCGTGGTGCGCAGGTAAAATGAGCCGGGAAAAATCCTGTAACACCTTTTCATTAGCCGACGCTGAGATTTCCAATATGCCTGCACGGTTAGCTGCAGCACTGCCCGAGGTCAGATTCAGGATCGTACCCCGGTTAATTCCGGCAATTCCGGTGTGCGGTTCCTCCACAAAAGATTTCAGGTTGTGGGAGTGCCAGTGATACCTCCGGGCCGTTTTATCGTGAGTGTTCATACCCTGCTGGATGACGGCCCACTGACCTTCATCATTAAGAATGAAATTGTGGGTATACAGCTGATATCCGTCCTGAACCGCGGTATTGTCCACCTTAGCTGAAAGTTTGCTGGCCCTGACCAATTCATTTCCGTTAAGCCCGGTACTGTCCGAAATCTTAAGCAGTTCGGCGGGTGTTTCCAGAGAGTACTTACCCTTTCCGCCCGCAATATAAATGCCCAGAGTTCCGGAGTTTGGGTTAACAGCTCTTTTCAGTGCACCCATTACCGATGTTGTTATTCCGGAGGAATGCCAGTCCATGCCCATTACAGCACCGAAAGACTGAAACCAGAAGGGGTCACTCAACCGGCGGATTACCTCATCTTTTCCATAATCACTTAAAATCACCTCAACGACGGCCAGGCCAAGTTTGGACATTCGCTCATAAAGCCAGGGCGGAACCTGACCGTAATGTAGTGGTAAATCTGCAGAGCCGGAGCGTTTCATATTATAATGACAAAAAAAACGCAAATTGCTTTGCGTTTAAATTTTAATCAGGTCTGATTACTTTAGCGCGTTAAGCGCCATTTCATAGTTGGGCTCATGAACAATCTCCGGTACCTGTTCTGTGTAGATGACCTTGTCATTTTCATCGGTAACGATTACTGCACGGCTCAATAAGCCTTTCATCGGCGAATCGGCAAGTGTAACGCCCAAATCATCACCAAATGTAGAGCGGAAATCCGACAGAGACTCTACATTGTCTAAACCTTCGGCAGCGCAGAAACGGCTTAGGGCAAACGGCAGGTCTTTGGATACATTAATGACTACTGTATTATCCAAACCGGCAGCTTCTTCGTTAAATTTTCTTGCTGATGCAGCACAGATTCCGGTGTCGATGCTCGGAAAAATATTGTAGATCTTTCTTTTACCGGCAAAATCCTTCAAACCTTTCTCATTCAGGTTGCTGTCTACCAAAGAAAAGTCAGGCAATTTGTTTCCAACTTCCGGTAAGTTTCCAACCGACTTAATACTGTTCCCTTTTAATGTAATATCTGCCATAACGCTAATTTAATTTTTTATTTAACCAAATTTAGCCTTTTTAAGGCAGTATCAGAGAAAACAAAGGTTAAAGTAATCTTAAAACTGGCTGCTTCTGCTGATGATCAAAGTACCGGTTCAAGACCCAACTCTTTTCCCTGGACGATTACGAATTCGCGGGCCTGGGTTTTGTCATTAGCGATTTCTCCCTCCAGGATAGCTTCCTTAACTTTCTCCTTCAATATCCCAATCTCGCGGCCGGGTTTCAGGTTGAAAAGGGTCATAATTTCCTCACCGGTGATTGGCGGCTGGAAATTCCGGACCTGATCCTTTTCTTCAACCTCCTTAATTTTGACTGCAACATATTCAAAATTCTTTTTGAATTTCTCCTGTTTGTGTGAATTCTTGGTGGTAATGTCAGCTTTGCAGAGCGTAAAAAGATCTTCCAAATCTTCACCGGAATCAAAAAGCAAACGGCGCAGCGCGGAATCTGAAGTTCCGTCATCAATCAGTGCAATCGGACGTGAGGAGAGTTTCACAAGTTTCTGCACATATTTCATATCCGGTCCCATCGGCAGTTTTAGGCGCTGGAAAAGGGATTTCACCATCTTGGAGCCCAAAAATTCATGTCCGTGGAAAGTCCACCCGGCTTTTTCAACAAATTTCTTAGTTGGAGCCTTGCCGATATCGTGCAGCAGTGCCGCCCATCGTAGCCATAGCTTGTCGGTATTTTTAGAAATATTATCGACCACCTCCAGTGTATGCCAAAAATTGTCTTTATGGGTTTGTCCTTCTACCTCTTCAATTCCCTTCAATGCGGTCAGTTCCGGAATTATATAATCCATCAGCCCGGTATCTGCCAGGAGTTTAAGTCCAACAGAAGGTTTTTCAGACAGCATGATTTTGTTAAATTCCACCATGATACGTTCTATTGAGACAATCTTAATCCTGTGTGATTCTTTTTTAATGGCATCCAGCGATTCTTTTTCAATCGCAAATTTTAAAGTTGATGAAAAGCGTATTGCCCGCATCATCCTCAACGGGTCATCGGAATAAGTTTGGCTGGGTTCTAAAGGTGTCCTGATAATTTCATTGGAAATGTCATCAATACCGTCAAAAGGATCTATAAGTTCACCGAAAGTCTCTTTGTTAAGGGATATAGCTAACGCGTTGATGGTGAAGTCCCGGCGCTTCTGGTCATCTTCCAAAGTGCCGGTTTCCACGTCAGGTTTCCTTGAATCCTCGGCATAGCTTTCCTTTCTGGCCCCTACAAATTCCAGGTCCAGACCATTGTGGCGGAACATGGCTGTACCATAGGTTTTAAAGACAGAGACTTTCAGCTTCGGATTAATTTCCTTAGCTACTGATTTGGCCAGATCAATTCCGTTGCCTTCCGTCACGAAATCAATATCGGTGGGGACTTCCCGGCCCATCCAAAGGTCACGTACATAGCCGCCAACGATGAAAACAGACTGGTTATTTGCCGCTGCAACTTCTGAAATTTGCTTAAAAAGTTTGAAATTTATGTTTTGGGTAAGGTTGATTTTCATTGGAAGGGAAGCTCGAGCTCAGATTTTTGCAAAGATATTTAAAACCACCGCAGAGCGCAAACATTATCGTGCCTTACGCCCCAGGCCTGGTTATAAATAAATTAAAAAAATCCCGAAGCAATGTTCGGGATTTCAGTTCTTGTCTATTATTTTGCCAACTCAACAGTCTTCACATCCACCGTCATTTCTTCCAGACGTTTACGCACCTCTTCCGGCATATCCTCCTGATAACGGGTCCCGGCATACTGAGCCAGGAATTTTTCTGACGCGGCGATCATTGCCATATTGTTAACTGGTTTATCAAATCCGTGACCTTCATCATCGGCCAATATATACTGTACCGTCCTGTTTAAGTCGCGGAGCGCTATTACTATCTGGTCGCTTTCGGCTTTCTTGACCCGGGGGTCGTTTGCACCCTGAATAATCATGAGCGGTGCTTTAATTTTTTCGGCAGAAAAAAGCGGGCTGGCATCCCTCAGTATTTTTTTACCGGCTTCGGATTTCTCACTTCCCATCCTCAGCTCAAAAACCTTACGGGCCGCTTCCCAGTATGGCGGAATGGTATTAAGTAAGGTAAACAGGTTACTGGGGCCAACAATATCTACACCGGCAGCGTAGACTTCCGGTGTAAAGGCCAGGCCTGCCAGCGTGGCGTAACCGCCATAGCTGCCGCCCATAATCGTAACCCTCTTTGGATCCACTATTCCCTGATCCACTAAATGTTTAACACCCCAGGTAATATCATCCTGCATCAGTTTGCCCCACTGCAGGTTGCCGGCGTCGAGAAAATTTTTACCATATCCGGTACTTCCCCTGAAGTTTGGATCCAGCACAGCAAAACCACGGTTTGCAAACAGTTGCGCATACGGATTAAATCCCCAATAACTTCTGCCCCACGGGCCACCATGCGGAAAGACAAGGAGCGGAAGTTTTTTTGCCTGTACATTTTTAGGTAAAGTTAGGTACGCCGGAATTTCCAGACCGTCACTGCTTTTGTATCGGATCGGCTCCATAGGACTGAGGTACGCTTCATAGGATTTCAGCTTGGGACGCGGAGTGTACTGTTCAATAATTTGCTTGGAATCCCTGTCAAAGAAATAGACGGTGGTAACTTTCGTGTCGCCCGATACGGTGAATAACCACTTCCTTTCGTCCTTGGTTAAACTGTTCACTTCAATTTCAGTACCCGGGAATCTGGTTTTAAGGATATTATAATCTGCCTCAAAAGTCTTATCCTGAAAATACAGTCTTTCTTTGTCATCGGTATAGGAGGTATAAAGCAAAGTTCTGTTAAGATCACTGAATACGGCATCACGCAAATCCACCCTATTGAGCGGATCCTTTTCAACATCGGTTGTGGTTCCGTTTTTGGGATCCAATAATGCGAGCTTGGTAAAATTTGTTTCTGCACCCTTATTTGTTTCGATGTACAGCTTTGAATTGTCCCTGGTAAAGGAATATGGATAAGCAGCTTCCAGGGCAGTTACCGAATAAACTTTAGTAAAAGTACCGTTACTTCCGGCAGCCAGAAATTCCGTAGATCCGTCTTCGGTATTTCGCACCGCCAATCGGGGCTGTTCGTCCCAGTCGAAAATCCAGTTGGTGATCCGGTCGGTATTTTCCTTTAATTTCGTAAGCTTCCCCGAACTGATCTCCAACTTATAGAGATCGTGCCATTTCGGATCACGGTTATTCAGGCCGATCATCATCACATCGGGATCTTTTTTGCTCACCATATATATTCTGACCCGGGCATCATCAAAAGGGGTGAGGTTCCGGCTTTCCGGAATATCTTTACCGGATTGATTTGTGGCAGTAGGGTTTACCGCAAAGATGTTATAATTTTCGTTGCCGCCTTTATCTTTTGCATATACGATATATTTACCGTCATCAGTCCATAAGTAACCGGCAAGAGGCCGTTCCAGGCTGGTGAGTCTGCGTGCTTTATCAAAAGGTTCATTAAATTTCTTGACCCAGATATTCATGATGCCGTTATACGCCTTCATAAAGGAAATGTACTTCCCGTCCGGACTCAGTGTTCCGTCGGAAATCTCGGGGTTGTCAAAAAAAATGCTGCGGTCGATCAACGGGACCGGCGCCGGCGTTTGGGACGCTGTTTGGGACTTTATGCCGTTCGTGAGCAGGCACGTGAGAGCAAAGAGAAAAATTAATTTTTTCATGTCATCGGTTTTTAGGTTAACGGTGTTTTTAAAATGCTTTCTAAATATAATTAATAATCTTCTGATTATCAATTATATCTTCTCACCTTCAACCCTTACAATGCAATCCCGGTGTACCGAATAAGAGAGAAAGGTCACAAAAAATACAGCTCTGAATATTGAACAGGCGTTTAACGCAAACAGCGCATTAACCGGCTGTCTTGCGGAACTGACGTATCCCAACGCCGATTATAAAGACACCACTATGTAAATAAAAGTGAATGGCAGGGTACTAAGAATTTGAATTTGCCGGGGAGTATTAGTAATCATGACGGTTTACTCCCGAATCACCTTCACCCGGCTGTCCGGCCAGATGCGGATCACGGAAGATCCTGAAAATTCTGATACCAGCTCGTGGTTCTCCTCTGCAACAGCATCCACAGCAGCGATGATTTCCTTTGAAATATCAGCAAATTTCATAGGTGATTTATCTCCGCTAAAGTTTGCTGAAGTAGAAACCAAAGGTTTATTCAGTTTGCCGATGAGCTTTTTTAAATAATTATCTTTTACCAAACGGATACCGATACTCCCATCCTCTGCCAGGAGTTCTTTTGGTAAGCCCTTGGGATCATCATAAATAAGCGTGACGGGCTTTTCAGAAAGATCCATAATTTCCCAGGCTATCTCCGGCACCTCCACCAAATCCTGCAGACGTTTTTCAGATTCAACAAGAATAATGACTGATTTTGATTGGTCGCGTTTCTTAATCCCGAATATTTTCCGAATAGCCTCCACGTTAGTCGCGTCGCACCCCAGACCCCAGATGGTGTCCGTAGGATAAAGAATCGTTCCGCCTGATTTCAGGGCATCAATAAGGCTCTGCATGAATTGAAATTGAAGTTAAAGTTGCAAAATTAGCATAATTGGACGACATGTTACTGTAATTGGATAAGCTGCAGTAATTCCATAATTTTACCCGATGGAACAGAAACATAAAGACCCACTTCACGGAAAACGACTTGATGCCATCCTGGAGGAACTGGTGGATTATTACGATGGCTTTGAAAAACTTGGCGAGCAGATTAACATTAAATGTTTCACTGATAATCCCAGCATAAATTCATCACTGAAATTCCTGCGCAGGACGGACTGGGCACGCGCGAAAGTGGAGAGCCTGTATCTTTATGTCCTGAGGCAGAAAAAGAAAAGAGGCGAAATTTAGGTTACTCCAGGAATTTGCCGGAAACATAAAACCAGCGCCCACTTACCAATTTGAACAGCGAAAGTTCATGATGTAACTGAAGTGTTCCATCTTCATCTTTATACCAGGCCTTAAATTCGACCTGATCTTTCGATGGTTTCTGTACGATTTCAAGTTTTAGCCATTCATTTATCTCCCCCCACACCTGAAGGTCTTCTTTATTATGGAATTTTCTTTTGGATGGCAAGGTTGTTTCCATTAAATAATCGGCGTTGGGAATAGCAAAGGCAGAGTATCTGGACCGCATGAGTGCTTCGGCTGACGGCGCGGATTTTTCCCCACAGTGATATGGTTTACAGCAGTCGCCGTAGGCAAGGTCTGAACAGCAGGGACAATTCATCAATCTAATTTTAAGTGTGGAATATATCTTTCCCGAATCACATTCAGATGATGAATATTATGGCCAACAGTGAGTTCACCGAGCAGCTTCACCGATATTTCGTTATCATTGGCGATACCTGAGGCGGATAGTTGACTCTCATTCAGATTTTCAAAGAACAGTACAGTTGATTTCCTCACAGCTTCAAACTCATCAATTAAACTGCTGACACTTCTATTGGTCAGCTCATAAGTCTCACCATAACTTACCTCATCCCAGCCCGGCAGGAAGGTCTTATCGCGACGTGCGAACCGTAAGGCACGGTAGCTGTAAATTTTCTCCGCATCAATGATGTGCTGAAGAACCTCCTTGAGAGTCCACTTGTTTTCAGCATAGGCGAAATTTCCCTGTTGTCCCGACAGCGCTTTGTAAATGGAGAGGGTTTGGTCTGCCGAATTACGCATTTCTGCAAGCCAATCTGAGGATGGGATCAGTTGCAGATAGCGCTGAATGTATTTTTCGAAATCAGTCATGGTTTAAAATTAAAAAACCTTCAAGGAATTGAAATCCCTGAAGGTTTATATTATTTGAAAGCTCTTTCCAGATCGGCAATCAAATCCTCTTTGTCTTCTATACCCACACTAAGTCTTACCAAATCATCAGTGATCCCTAACTCTGCACGTTTGTCCGCTGGAATAGATGCATGTGTCATC
>CAYXUO010000008.1:0-15576 GCA_964468335.1 uncultured Chryseobacterium sp.
GTACAGATGTGCAGGGAAATTCAGAAACTCTTTTCTCTCCTTTGCGCCCGTTACGGGTACAGCTTTCAGCATAAAATCTTTTTAAGTGGAGCGAATGTAATATTTTTTGAATTGATTTTAAAATAGTAAGAAAATTTAAATCCTTAATTTTGCCTTATATAACTGCACTATGAACGATTTGAGTGATCTTGATGATGATATTTTTACAGGGCGCGAGCATACTCCCCTGAGGGCCGATGCCTTTGAGAAATCACCCGACGAAAAGGTGGAAATCATAAAGCACCATTTTCATCAGATTATGGAAACTTTGGGGATGGACATGAATGATGACTCACTGAAAGATTCACCGCGTCGCGTGGCTAAAATGTACGTCAACGAAATCTTTGGCGGACTGTTACCGGAAAACCGGCCTGCGATCTCTACTTTTTCAAACAAATATAAATACCGTCAGATGCTGGTGGAGAAAGATATTACAGTATATTCTTTCTGCGAGCATCACTTTTTGCCCATTATAGGTAAAGCCCATGTAGCATATATCTCCAACGGCGAGGTGATCGGACTCTCCAAAATAAACCGGATTGTAGATTATTATGCCAAACGGCCGCAGGTTCAGGAACGACTGACAATGCAGATTGTTTCCGCACTCAAAGAAGGGCTGGGCACCAAGGATGTGGCCTGTATTATTGATGCCAAACATCTTTGCGTGAATTGTCGCGGTATTAAGGATACGGCCAGTTCAACAATAACGGCCGAACTGAGTGGTATCTTCCGAACCAATCCCATCACAAGACAGGAATTCCTTCATTATGTAGGAACACATGCCAAATTCGACTAAATTCAGCATTCTGAAATTTGAATACTAAAAATTAAATGAGAGAACTTAAAGTTTATAATTCCATAACCGGCACAAAAGAGATTTTTAAACCTATTCACGAAGAGCATGTGGGACTGTATGTTTGTGGTCCTACGGTGTACAGTAATGTGCATTTGGGTAATGTACGCACCTTTATGTCCTTCGATTTTATTTACAGAACGCTCCTGTATTTTGGTTATAAAGTGCGTTACGTGCGTAATATTACCGATGCGGGGCACCTTACCGATGACGGAGATGTGAACAATGACCGGTTTGTAAAACAGTCGAGACTGGAAAAACTGGAGCCAATGGAAATTGTACAGAAATATACAGTAGATTTTCATAAAGTTCTGGATACCTTCAACCTATTGCCTCCTACGATTGAGCCCACAGCTACAGGTCACATTCTGGAGCAGATAGAGCTTACGCAGGATCTTGTGTCTAAAGGTTTCGCATATGAAAGTAATGGTTCGGTCTATTTTGATGTTCAGGAATATAACAGCCGTGGGTTAAATTATGGCGAACTCTCCAAACGTAATATTGAGGAGCTTTTTGCCAATACACGTGATCTGGATGGCCAGGGCGAGAAGAAGAATCCGCAGGATTTTGCCCTTTGGAAAGCCGCGTCACCCGCGCATATCATGCGTTGGAATTCACCGTGGGGTCCTGGATTCCCGGGATGGCATCTGGAGTGTACTGCAATGTCAACTAAATATTTAGGTGATCAGTTCGATATTCACGGTGGTGGGATGGATCTTAAATTTCCGCATCATGAATGTGAGATCGCACAGGGGAAAGCCTGTAACGGGGTGGCGCCGGTAAACTACTGGCTGCATGCCAATATGCTTACAATGAACGCACAGAGAATGAGCAAATCCACTGGTAATTACATCCTGCCGATGGAACTGGTGACCGGCGAAAATGATTTCTTTGAAAAGGCCTTCCATTCCAGCATTGTGCGTTTTAATTTTATGCAGGCACATTACCGCAGCGTGCTGGATATCTCCAACGAAGCGATGATCGCCAGTGAAAAAGGATTTAACCGCCTTATGGAAGCTGTATCTATTCTCGATAACATCAATGCTTCGGCAGAAGTTTCATCCTTTGATCTTGCCCTCTGGAAGGAGAAATGTCAGGAGGCTCTTGCTGATGATTTTAATTCGCCTATACTTATTGCCCATTTGTTTGAAGCTGTCAATTTCATTTTTAAACTCAAGGATGGCAAAGAGTCGTTAACTGCGGGGCATCTGGATGAGTTGCGGACATTAATGAATTCGTTCGTTTTCGATATTCTGGGTCTCCAGACTATTGAGGAGAGCGGTCACAGTAAGCTGGATGAAACCCTGCAGGTCTTGATTGACCTCAGAACGCAGGCTAAGAAGGCCCGAAATTTTGAACTTTCAGACCAGATTCGGGACCGTTTGCTCCAGAAAGGAATTCAGCTAAAAGATGGCCGGGAAGGCACTACCTACTCCATTATCTAATTTATTACTGAATAACAATACACCACTTATAGCACCGCTTCCACGCGGTTTTTTTTTGTATACGGTAGTTTTATCCTGATAGAATTTAATGCGGTTTCTTCAAACCATTGCTGAAAGCCTTGTTGTAATATTAAATAAAGTAGTAATTTAGTGTGAATTATTAACCGGTTCTAATCCAAACACTATTGCTATGAAAAAATCTATCCTAGCTCTTGCAGTGCTGTTCAGTGGCACTTTAGCATTCGCACAGCACGACATCTATGCACTCACAGGAAAGTCGGCACAACAGATCCATTTTAATGATTTGCGTTCGCTGAATGTAGATTCGGGGACACCGGGTACAGTCTTATTATCTGCAGAGGCTGATGTAAGTGTTTTTTCGCAGAATATTAAATCAATGGTTAAAGAGAGTCGCCAGAGCCTTCATCATGTTCAGGCTCCGGCCATGGCGGCACTTGCATACAGTAAAAGCGGCCATGAGCTGATATTCTCACCAATGTATTCGTCCAACATATACGTTATGAATGGAAAGACCCGCCAGATTACTCTTGTGGAGAATACGGCGGTAAAGACTACTGCCTGTGACCTTAACTCACATATTACCAGAATGACCGCGGGTTCAGACGGAAACATTTATGCCCTGAATAACGCGGGTACACAACTTATCAAAATTTCTAAAGAGAATGGAAGGTATGCAGTGGCCGATCTGGGGGCGGTAAAAGGAACGGCGGCCGGTCCGGAAGAGTCACTTGCGACTGTGCAAGTGGGTTTTGGAGGTGATATGGTAGCGGATGCACAGGGGAATTTGTATGTATTTTCGGCTTCCGGAAATGTTTTTAAACTCTCACTACAATCAATGACCTCGGCCTTTGTGGGTAAGATTACTGGCCTGCCGGAAGGCTACTCCCTGAATGGTGCCGCAGTGACTTCAGATGGTTCGGTTATTATTGGCAGCGCAAAATCTGAGGGCTTTTATAAGGTTAATTTTGATGGTCTTTCCGCCAATTCCGTAAAAGGCGGCTTGCAGTACCCAGTATATGACCTTGCCAGTGCGCATTTACTGAAAGAAAGCAGCAAATCGAATCCTGAATCAGCAATTGCAGGCATAGAAGTATATCCCACAAGGGTTTCTTCGGGTGAACTTTATGTCCGCATTGCCGATCCAACAGTGACCACTGCTTTAATCAGTTTATACGACAGTTCAGGCACTAAAGTACTGAGTAAAATGGTGAGGAACTCACCAGCGTCGGATACTGCTGCTTTAAACGTAGCAAACCTCAAAAAGGGTCTTTACATCGTCTCTGTAAACAGTGAAAAGGGTGAGCAACTTTACAGTGTAAAAATACTTATTGAGTAACCGCCCGCTGCAGTATTTTGTTTTTTGAGAACCAATAATTTAATTCTAAAACGGATTCCTGTCTTTTGGCAGGATTTGTTGTAGCCAATAGATTCCATTGACAGTAACCTGTTTCCAGCCGTAAAGTGCTGATTTTTCAATGTACAGGTGTGTTTAAGCGGAAAATCTAAGTTCTGTTTCCTAACTTGCTGTCTGTAAAATGAGTTTGGATATGAAACTGACCTTTAATATACACTACAATACAAAAGTTGGTGAAAACCTCCAGATTCGGATTATTGAAAAAGGTTTTGCAGATCAGCTACATCCGCTTACGCATACGGCGCGTGGGCACTGGACGGCTGAACTGGATTTCTATTCCAAATCCATTTCGTACTGTTATCAGGTTATAGCTCATGGGTTGATCATAGATGAAGAACTGGTACCTCATCATCTCACTTTTCCGCATACAATTAAAGAATACAGAATATTTGACTTCTGGAATCTCAAAAACTTCCCCGAAAATTACCTGACCAATAAAATTCTCACCCACAGGCTGAAGAATTTTAAAGAACGAAAGGTGAATATTCTCCGAAAACATACCCATCACTTCCGATTAGAGGCTCCACTTTATAATGATTCCTGGCGCATCGTCATCTGCGGTGCACCGGATGAACTCGGAAACTGGAATTATAGCGAAGCCCTACCTATGATACAGACGAAACCCGGGATTTGGGAACTCTCGGTTCATATGGAAGGTGCACACAGTATCCAATACAAATATGGTATCCTGGATATTCGAAGCGGAGATGTAGAGCTCGAATCCGGTGGCAACCGTTTGGCGGTCATGAATGAAGAAGAAATTGTACTGTATGTAATTGCAGACCACTATTTCAGGTACAGGAGTCATCAATTGTATCATGCGGCGGGAGTAGCGGTTCCTGTATTTTCACTTCGCAGTGAACGGGGTTACGGAGTTGGTGAGTTTGCCGATTTAGCAGAGCTCGGAGACTGGGCAAAAGCCACCAATCTATCAGTTATTCAGATTCTTCCAATAAATGACACAACTGCTACACATACCTGGACGGACAGCTATCCTTACGCGGCTGTCTCGGTGTATGCACTTCATCCGCAGTATATTTCTGTGGAAGGTTTGAGCTATAAATTATCCGGTTCCATGAAGGAGGGGTATGACAACGAACGTAAAGAATTGAACGAATTGCCGGCAATTGACTACCAGCGGGTATTGGATGGGAAGTGGCGTTATCTGAAAGAACTGTTCAGTGAAAATAAAGAACAGATTACAAAGGACCGGAACTTCAGGAAATTCATTAAAGAAAATGAAAAATGGTTAATGCCCTATGCGGCCTTCTGCATACTTCGGGATAAAAACGGCACATCCAATTTTAATACGTGGAAGACACACCGAAAGTTTATTCCCGGGAAACTTCAACTCAGCTATTCTCCTAAAAGCAGGGATCATGATTTGCTGTTACTTCACCAATGGGTACAGTATGAACTGCACCGCCAGCTAACAGACGCCGTGACACATCTGCACAATCTGGGAATTTCAATAAAGGGAGATCTTCCCATCGGGATTTACAGATATTCCGTTGAAGCATGGACTGAACCTCAGCTTTTTGATATGGATTACCAGGCCGGGGCACCACCAGATCAATTTTCGGAGCTAGGGCAGAATTGGGAATTTCCCACGTACAACTGGGAGGCTATGAAGGCAGATGGTTACCGCTGGTGGAAAAACAGGTTTAAAGCGCTGGAAAATTATTTTGATGCCATGCGTATAGACCATATTTTAGGTTTCTTCAGGATCTGGCGTATACATTCGTCCGCCGTCCAGGGTATTTTGGGGTATTTCCATCCTGCGATTCCCGTGACCCTTCAGGAATTTCAGTCCAGAAACATAGCTTTCAGGGATGCGCGCTACTGTAAGCCCTTTATCAATCGGGAGATTCTACAGGATGTTTTTGGGGAAAGTTGCGATGAGGTTAAGTCTAACTTTATGACTGAGGTGGAGGAGGACAGGTTCATCTTCAAACCCGAGTTTGATACTCAACGAAAGCTGAAAGAAGATTTTACTGACCGTACAGACAGTGTGCTGCTGGACAAGCTGTTTGATCTCTGTGCCAATGTCCTTTTCCTTGCCGAAGATAAAGAGGGTGAAACAGTTTTTCATCCAAGATTTAATTTACATACAACCAGCAGCTATAAGTATCTTTCGGAGAAGGAGAAAACTGCGGTATACGACCTTTATCTGGATTATTTCTACCGGCGTCAGGATCACCTTTGGTACAGCAGCGCTATGGAAAAACTGCCGGAGATCCTCAATTCAACAGAAATGCTTATTTGCGGTGAAGACCTGGGTCTGGTTCCTAAATGCGTACCTGCAGTAATGGATAAGTTGGGAATTACCGCTCTGAAGGTCCAGCGAATGCCCTCGGAAGACATTCCCTTTTATAATCCCAAGAATGCGGGATATATGAATGTGGTTACATCCAGCTCGCACGACAGCTCTACTCTTAGGCAGTGGTGGCAGGAAGACCGCACGATGACTGAAAAATATTTTCGTGAACAACTGACTCAGTGGGGAACACCCCCTTCCGAATTGGTGCCGCCCCTGGCCGAAATAATTATGAAACAGCATTTTTATAGTGATGCAATGCTGGCGATTTTCCCGATTCAGGAGTTTCTGGCAACTGACAATGACCTCAGAAATCCTGAACAGGAGGTTGAAAGAATTAATAATCCGGCAGTCTTTCCTCATTACTGGAATTACAGAATGCACCTTGAAATAAATAAATTACTTCAGGCAGAAAAATTTAATAAAAAAATTTCACATTGGGTCACGGACTCAAACAGATTATAACGGTATCTGGTTGTCAGTTAGTTACAGTATTTAGAAAGGAAGTTTCATCAAATGATTTAACTTCTTTTTTTATTTCCTATCCAACTATCAGTTGAATCAGTGTAAATCCCCTGTAGAAAGGGGTTCGCGAAGATTTAGATGTAAAAAGTGGCATGTTTTTTAATCACTTTTACCTGAACAATTAATATTTAATTTAAGATGAAAAAATTACTTTTAGGATTGGCAATGACTATAGGTACATTGTCTTTCGCACAGTACCAAGGCAGCAGCTACGGAAATAGTGGATATGGAAATTATGATGGATATAATAATTCATTTAGCAATGACAATTATTATTTCCCGGACGAGTATTATTATGATTTCCCAAGGGATTATTACGCAGAAAATTACTATCAAAGCTATTATAATGACTATCGGAACAGCATTGTAATGATTAACTGGAACGATTTCTTCCGGAGACACAGGCTTTCATCCTGGCAGGTTCAGCAGATCATGATGCTTAATGATATGTATTCGTCCTACGCTAACTGGAACTCTTATTACAGATTTAATCCGGACCGCTGGTATTTTGACCGATTTTATTCCTTGCAGCAGATTTTAGGACCACGGATTTTTGTAGTGTTCCAGAACAATTACTACAATGGTTACCATCCGATTGCCTATTTTCAAAATTACAGACAGGAATTCTATGTGCCAAGATACAGAGTAATGCCACGCTACAGGAATGTCAATATTAACACATATCGCATAGACCGCAACCGCTTTGTAGAAAAGCATGGAAATAAGTTCGGCTGGAATGAAACCCGTAATCCTCATAACGCAGCTGGCGTGCGTCAGCCTACAGGTCGTCGGGACGGAACCCCCATTAGAAATACCTCTGCAGAAACTCAACCGATTCGTAACAACCCATCATTGAGGGGTGGAAGCCAGCGTACGCAACCGGCAACAGCTCCGGGAGGTTCAGGAAGCGCGACCGGTGTTAGAAATACGACACAGTCTTCAGGGGTTCCCCGTGGTACCGTAAACGGCAGCATTCGGGGACAGAGAACTCCTGCTCGTGCCAACTCAACTTCTGTTGCACCGGTGAATTCCGGTACCGTTGGAACACGTTCTTCGGGTCAGCTATCGCCATCCCTACGAAATAGTTCCGGCAACGGACAGAGAAGTTCGGTTACGGCACCTGCGCCGAGTAATGGAAGCCGCGGACAAAATTCCTCAATGAGAAGTGGTAGTTCCAGGTAGGGAACAATGCAATCATTACAGCGGGCAAAACCGCTGTTTTATCAATAGCACATCAAATAAATATATTTTTTAACAAAATTTATAATATAGGAACTTTAACTTACAGTATTCCTAACCATCCAAAAGATGTAACAGAGCCTAACAGAATTGATATGAAAAAATTAGTAATAGCAGCTTTCCTAAGTTTAGGAACAATTGCAATGGCGCAGCAGACGCCTACGATGCCGGAGCGCAAAGCACAGATGGAGCAGAAAAGAGCGGAGATGGAGAAAAACCGCGCAATGAAACAGCAACAGCATCTGGCGGAAATGCAAAAGAGTCTCAACCTGAACGCGGAGCAGATGGAAAAAATAAGGGCCATGCAGAATCGCGATATGGAAGAGCGTAAAATGCAGGTGAAGAAAAACCAGGAGGTGCAGAAAGACCGTATGCAGGCCATGAAATTGAAGCAACAGCAGAAGGCAAATGAAATGAGATCCATTCTCACACCGGCACAGTTTGAGAAATGGCAGGCCGACAGGCAGAAGATGATGGCTGAAAGGAAAGCCAAAATGAAAACTTCCGGAGAGGGTATGAAAATGAAAAGAAACGGGATGCACAAGAAAATGCATCTTGATAAAAAACCATAGTAGTTCATAGTTTTGATTTTTAATGTGAGAAGGGCAGAGGTGTAAAACTTCTGCCCTTTTTTTGTTCCCTGCTTTCCAAATCGCAAATAAATCCCTACTTTTGGAATTAACATAAAATTAAGAATTATCATGATCAGCGATAAAATAGCCCAGCTTCTAAACGAACAAATTACGAAGGAACAATATGCCGCTCAGTATTACCTGTCAATGTCGGCGTGGTTCTTTGCGCAGGATCTGGATGGAATTGCCAATTATTTCCGGGTTCAAAGTAAGGAAGAGCTTATGCATGCAGATAAGATGTTTGATTTCCTGAATGATGTAGGTGCAGCTATAGTTATTGGCGAGATTGCCAGGCCACCGCACGAGTTCACCAGCCATATCGAGGTCTTTGAGAAAGCACTGGAACATGAGAAAACCGTAACCAGAAGCATTTTTAATATTGTGAAAAATGCCAATGATGAGGGAGATTTTGCCACGGTATCATTCCTGCAATGGTTTATTAACGAGCAGGTGGAAGAAGAGGCCAGTGCATCGCAGCTTGTAACGAAGATAAAAATGGTGCACACCAATCCTTCAGCGCTCTATCTGTTTGATCAGGAACTCAGCCAGCGGGTATTTACCGCAGAACCGGCAAATTAATATTACAATTACACATAATGATGAAAAAAGCTTTTGGCCTATGCCTATCAGCATGGTCAATTTTTGTGCTTTCCCAAAGTTACAATGTGCAGGAAATTCCAGAGTATTTGCTTAAAAATTCCAATGCAGTTGTGAGGGAGAGCAAAGAGGAATATACATTAAAGTCCGTTGATGACCTTGTAATTGAAAGAGATCAGACAGTTACGATACTGAGTAATTCTGGTGATGAATTTGCCCATGTTTACATTCCGTATAATCCGTCCACCAAAATAAGCAATATTAAGGTTGAGCTTTATGACGCTACAGGCAAACTAAGCAGAACATTCAGTAAGAAAGATTTTTCTGATTATACACATAATCCAAGTGCGGCCCTCTACGTGGACGACCGGATTATGATTTTACGCCCCGTCTCGCCAACCTATCCCTTTACAGTCCGCACTTCCTACACAACCAATACAAGCAATACCGTGTATCTGAGTTTGTTCCGCCCTGTAAACAGTTATAATGTCTCAGTTCAAAACGCATCTTTAACGGTTGTTAACACTTCGGGAATTAACGTGCGGACTAAAGTAACAGATACACCTTTATCTAAAGTTGCTGAAACCCGTGCAGGAAACCGCATGCATTACAGCTATAAAAATATTCTGTCAATCAAAGCTGAAGATTTAGCTCCCAGTATAAACAGTCTTATCCCACAAGTAGAGTTTTCACCGGAAAAATTCACACTCGCAGGCCGAAAGGGTGATCTGACTGACTGGAATACCTTCGGCAAATGGTATTATTCCCAACTTATTGACCCGGTATCAGAGATTACACCTGAAATCCGGGCAGAAGTAGCCGCACTTAATCTGCAGGGTACCACCTCACAAAAGGTAAAAACCATATACCAGTATATGCAGAATAAAACACGGTATGTACTGATCGCTATGGGTATAGGTGGCTGGCAACCTATGCCTGCTGCAGAAGTAAGCAAGAAAGGTTATGGAGACTGTAAAGCCCTGACGAATTATATGCGCACACTTTTGGAGGCAGCCGGTATTCCTTCCTACTTTTCTGTGATTTATGATGACCGTTCAGAGATCAGTTTTGATAAAGATTTTCCGCGGCTGTCTGGGAATCATGCAATCCTGATGGTGCCTACCGAAAGCGGTACTGTCTGGTTGGAAAATACATCGCAAAAGCACGCATTTAACCATCTAAATTTCACCTCACACCACAGGAATGTGTTGGCAGTTAATAAAGATGGGATCAAAATAGTGGAAACACCTAAATACAAGCCTGAACAAAGTAAGGAAATATTAAGGTCTGAGGTGCAGCTTTCGGCAAATGGCAATATGGCTTCCAAAGCAACTTTTGAATTTACGGGCGGGCAGTACGACAGCAACCTGGGTCTGTTTGCACTTAGCAGCAACGAAGTCGAACAGGCGCTGAAAAACCGTCATTATAATCTAAATGCTGCGCAGTTAACAGTCCTTAACCTTAAAAATGACAGGGAATCCGGTAGAGTAATATTTGATCTTAATCTGCAAGCAAATGGATTTGCCAGGAAATTGGGCGATGATCTGTTTTTCCCTGTTATGCCATACTATCAGGATGTCACCTATTCTGCCAATGAGGAGAGGACCTTACCATTTGAAACTTCATTTCCTTATCAGGACGATTATGAGATTAAGTTTTTTGCCCCTGAAGGTTACAAATTCGCAGAAATACCCGAAGCCAGGAATTTCACTACAGAATTTGGCTCCTACTCATTAACCTTCACACCGCAGGGAGATCATTTAAAGGTCCGCAGAGTACTCACTATCAATAAAGGGCTGTACGCAAAGGAGAAGTTTGCAGATTATATCGCCTTCAGAAAGAAGACCACTAACAGCGACAATACTAAAATACTATTATCCAAATTATGAAGAAAAATTTACTCCTGCTCACCATCCTTTTTATAGGTTTTGCAAATGCCCAACATAAATTTCTGGATTTTCCCAAACTATCTGAAGTTGATCTTATGAGTACAAAATCAGAGAGGGATGCAGATGCGCCTGCTGAGGTCCTGTACCGTTCAACACATTTTAGAGTGGATAATAACTGTCATATTTACCAAAAGGTTATTAACAGGGTTAAGATTTACAATAAGGACAATGCTTCCGGTTATCTGGATCACATGATAACTACTTATGATGATAAAAAAGGTTCCCAGGAAACACTTACGGAACTGAAAGCTTATACCTACAATTATGAAAACGGTACAATAGTTCCCACCAAAGTTGCAAAGGATGAAAAGTACAGTTCCAAAGAAAACAAAAACTACACAGTTACCAAATTTGCATTTCCCAATGTAAAAAACGGATCGGTAGTGGAGTATTCATATCTCATTACGACCCCTTTCCTGGGCTCGACTCCCAAGATAATGATTGAAGAGGATATACCTGTCCGGTACAGTGAGTTTGTGCTGGATAATCCTGCCATTCTTGCATATACCATAAACTACAAAGGAAGTTTGACTCCCACTCACCGGATTGTGGAACACAAGCAAATGTATGGTTATCCATATCAAACTTACCGCTTCGCTTACGAAAATGTACCTGCCTATAAAAATGAAAAATACGTACTGAACAACGTGAATTATAAAACAGGGATCAAAGCGGAATTGAATTCTGCGCAGTTGGAAAATGAATTCCGGTCCTTTGCCAATTCATGGTCGGATATCAGGAAGAGACTCTATGAACATCCTAATTTCGGTCAGGAAATTAAAAAACTTAATATGGTTAAGGGGGTCCTGCCGGAGGAAATTTCATCCATACCTGTTCCAATGGACCGAGCAGCAGCTATCCTTAAATTTGTACAGAAAAACTATACATGGAATAATGAAAATTCGGTGTTCACAGATAATGGAATTAAAAACCTACTGACAACCAAAGTTGGAAATTCAGCAGAAATTAATCTGCTGCTGACCCAACTCCTGCAAACAGCGGGGTTTAAGGCTGATCCGGTAGTCTTATCTACGGTAGACTGGGGTATGCTGCTGGCTTATGCGCCAACCATCTCCCAGTTAAATTATGTGGTTGCTTCAATTTCCCTTAATGATAAGATCCATCTTCTGGATGCTACGCAAAAACAAAGCGAAATAGATATGATTGCACCGCAGGCTTTAAATTATTCGGGATTTATTATGACTCCGAAGGAAGCAAAGGAAATCAGCATGTTATATCCGCACAGCAGTAAAACGATTCTTACCGTTGATGCAAAGATGAACTTAGACGGTACGTTTGGAGGGCACTTCAAGGACAGAGATACAAAACTTTACGCGATGATCGTGAACTCGCGGTACCTTAACGATAAAACTGCTTTCGCAGGCACTTACAAAGACGGTTACAAATTTCCGATTTCTAACCTAAAGCATGGTATTCAGGACAATAATGACTTTGAAACCAGTTTCGATTTTACATCAGATAACTTTGTAGATGCTATAGGCAACAAGCTGGTCTTTAATCCACTTCTCTTCCTCTATTCGCAAAATCATAATTT
Source organism: uncultured Chryseobacterium sp. (assembly GCA_964468335.1). GTDB lineage: Bacteria > Bacteroidota > Bacteroidia > Flavobacteriales > Weeksellaceae > Marnyiella. Next base: position 12,587 of record CAYXUO010000008.1, read on the forward strand.
CGATCAGAAGGAACCGCGGAAAGCGCCGCTCGAGTTTTATTCCGCGTATGACCGCACTAAAAAAGTAACAATCACAATTCCTGATAATTTTGAATTTCAGAACGTGCCGAAATCTAAGAAATTCCGGACAGATGACAACGCTCTTCAATACTCTTATCTGGTTACGCACACAGGCAATAAACTTACAGTAGAGACCACTGTGAGTGTAGACGATTCGGTATATCCAAAAGAATATTACCCCGCCTTTGCACAGATATTTAATAATATTACCAAACAGGAAGCCCAGGTGGTAACTGTTGTGAGAAAATAAAGGTTTAATAAAGATACATAACCGGTGCAGCAGTAATGCTCGCCGGTTATTTTTTTAAACATACACTACAGAAGTTTCTGCCACTTTCAGATTAAGTTTTTCCAAAACCTGCCGGTAAGTTGCAATCTGTTCCTGATGTTTCTGTCGTTCGGCGCCAGTCTTAAAATCAACGATAATAAATCCCTCATCCGTCACTATCATTCGGTCTGGCCGGTAAACTTTAGAGTTTCTGTTCTCCGTAAGCATAATGTCCTGTTCATTAATGATACGCAGATTCCCGCCAAAATAAGCAGGATATTTCTTAATGATTTCAAGAACTGCAGTCCGGATTTCAGCCTGTTCCTGCACAGTAATGATTCCTTCCAGAACATAAGTTTCCAGTACATCATCAACGTCATTTTCAGAATTGATCCTGGCCAATATCTCATGGGTAAATATTCCGTTTCTTACCTTTTCGTCCCTGTTTTGGTAGCTTTTAGAGGGTGTCGCGATTTTAACAGCAGATGGTGCCGCTGTTTTCCGTGTTAACCCCTGTACAGATTCGGTTTTGTATTCCCTTATTTTTGCTTTACCTTTTTTAGTGAAATCGCTGCCAGGAAAATAGTCAAACTCATCTTTATCCTCTGTATTTTTTTGCTGAACAAAGTCAAGGATTTCCAGACTGTTGGTTTTGCCTCCTTTCTGCAGATATAAATAGAGCTGTTCCACAGGTCTTGTAGTGGCTACATACTGAAGACAGGTTCGGTCTATACGGTTCTTGTAAATATTTTCTTCGTTAAATTTACGGATGTCAGGGTCATACACCTCCAGCTCTTTGCTGAAATGGCTCGTGTTTACGGAATGTAATCCAAACTCACTGTCTGTTTTAAACCAATCGTTAAATTTATAGTCCCGCTGGCTGTTCAGCATTGGATAGAATACTACAGGAAACTCCAGTCCTTTAGCCTTATGTATGGTCATAAGCTGTATAGCATCCACATTATCGGACGCCTGAATACTCCTGTTCCGGGCCTCCTCATTCCAGAACTTTATAAAATCCTTCAGGTTGGCACCTGAATTTTGGGTGAAGCCATACAGCACCTCCAGAAAGTTGAGCAGGTAATCCGTTTCTTTATTTTCAACAGCAAATTCGTGCAGATAATATTCAACAAAATTATACATGTTCAGTCTCGGGAAATCTGTATTATTGAGCTGAAGCCCGTACTTCTCCTTTAGGTAAGGCTCAATAAGTTCCTTTTCTTTCAGTTTCAGGATCTCCGTTATCTCCTGTGTGAAATCATGCATTTGGATACGGCCGAGCCTTTGCATATAAAACATCATACGCACGGGATTCTGGAGGTTGCGGGGGTTTTCTTCCCAGCTTAGATATTCCATCAGAGCAGCCAAAGTATCGGACAGTTCAAGGGTAAGTCCGCTTTCCGAAATGGTTTTAATATTGATCTCTGCACCCCTATAATTTACTGTAAGTGCCCCCAGACGTTCTGAAAAACTGAAGATGTCACTGTTGCCCCGGCACAGGATGGTAATATCTGAAAGATGGAAACCGTTATTGATCAACTCCTGGATATCTTTGCGCATCTTTTCAGCAGTCTCTGCATAGAAATCTTCTTTACGGCCGTTTTCGATAAGGCTGACTTTCACACGGCCTTCAACACCTTCCTGATACTGCTGCTGTGCCGATGCTCCGAAAATGTTTTTATGCTCTTCGGCCAGACCGCAGGAAATATAATCGTATAGGGCATTGTTAAAAATGACAATATTTTTTGCGCTCCGCCAGTTTTGCTCCAAAATACGGACTTCGGCCCTTTTGGGAGTGATCTCGCTTTGGTTGATGATTCCAAGCATAAGTTTACTTTCACCTCCGCGAAACCGGTAGATACTCTGCTTTGGGTCTCCCACAACGGTAAATGAAGTGCCGTTTTCCGAGACACTGTGATCACGCAGGGGCAGGAAATTCTGCCATTGCAATTCCGAAGTATCCTGAAACTCATCAAAGAAGTAGTGCTGAAACTGCGTACCTATTTTTTCATAGATAAATGGCGAGGGTTCATTCTTCAGATTCTCATTAATCAGTATGTTGAACCTGGACAGCAGTACAACATCATTTTCAGTTTCAATTTTTTCCAGTTCGGTTTGTATGTCCTTGTTTATCTTTAAGGGAAGAAGCGCGGCGAGCACTTTTTCCTTTTTTTGGATGATGATGAAGTTACGGATGATTTGGTTCCGGGTTTCAATAAGATAATCAATGATTTCCAGGATCAGGTATTCCTTAGCCTTGCCTTTCGTTGATGCACCCGAAAGATATTTATTGATCTTGTTCTCCTCGGCTTCCGTAGACTCGTACAGCTTTGGGGCATCATTAGTAAGATAGGAGTCAAAGAAATACTGTATGCTTTGTTTTCCGCCGCCGGCAAAATCCGCATTCTCGAGACCTTTTTCTTTAATCAGGTCCGATGCAGTGTTTGCAAGGGCTCTGTTTTCTGCTTTAAGTTCCGCTATTTCTGAACGCAGCTTTGCTGTGGCCGCCCTGTAACTGTCGTTATTGAATTGGTTGTTCTGTTTCAGATTTTCATAGTGGATGTCCTTAACAAATTCTTTAGCCGAATTATACAGAGTATTGTTCAGGTTGATGCGTTTCTCGTTATCAAGCCCGTAATTCACATAATCAATGAGGGATTCA